>NZ_JBEYUS010000031.1:0-66799 GCF_040643635.1 Saccharopolyspora sp. NPDC047091 | reverse complement strand
CGCCCGCGCCCGAGCCCGGGCAGCCGCGGGCCCACGAGGGGCCCGGCCGCTCGTGGCCGCGCGCGGACGGCGCTCGGCTCTCGGCGGGTCCGCTCGGCGGCGAGTCCGGTGGTGCCGGTCGTCCGCGGGCCGGTGTAGCGCTCGGTGCACCCGCCGCCCCGCCGCGGCGGGTCTGTGCCGGAGGTGGGACACCATCGTCGCCCGCGCCGTCGCCGACGGGCCCGGCTTCCCTCGCGCCCTGCGCACCGTCGGCTTCCGCGAACCCCTGCACGACATGGTGGCGCTGGTGCGCACCCGAGAACTCGCCCACCTCGCCCAGAAGATGCTGCTCGACCGGCCGACCCCGGAACGCTGACGGACCACGCTTCCCAGTTGATCCACAGTGGACTAGCGGGCTCCGGTGGCGGCGCGGGCTCGGGGGGCGGGGGTTCGCCTGGCGGGTTGGGGGCGGCGCTTCGGGGTGGTCTTCGTCTTCGCGGTGGTCTTGGTCTTCGGTGCGGTCTTCGCCTTCGCGGTGGTGCCGGTGCGGCGCTTGCGGGTGCGGGTCCGCTTGGTCGGGACGCCGGCGTAGGTGACGCCGAGCAGCAGGGCCTGCAGGACGGCGGCGAGCAGCACGCCACCCCACAGCGCGGGCCCGGACAGCTGCACGAACACCAGCGAAGTCGGTGCGGTGACGAGGAATCCCCACATGCCGACGAGGCTGTTGTCGGCGTGGTCGAACAGCAGCACGTCGAGCGCGATCCACGCCCACACCAGGGCGACCAGCGCCAGGTAGCCCAGTCCCGCCGGATTGAGCAGGTACCGGTGGAGGGCTTCGGTGGCCGGGATGCGCCGTGCGCCGTGCATGGGGTGAGCCTCCCAGAGAAGTGGATCAAGTGCTTCGATCTTCACTATCCCGGCGTGGCGGCCCCCGCCGCATGAGCAGTTCTACCCATCCGGCCCCGGCGTTCGGCCGAATCGGGGTTCAGCGGCTCAGCAGGGCCACCACGAACTGCGAGTCCGGTGTGAACGGTCGCACGTCCCAGGTGGACAGCGCCAGGTCCAGCTCCAGACCGGCGGCGGCCACGTCCGCGAAGAACTCGTCGAACTCGTACCCGCGGCCCGCGCCGAACCCGGCGGCCACCCGCCCCTCCGGTGCCAGGTGCGCGCGGAAACGGCGCAGCACCTCGCGGCGGGTGGCGGGCGCGAGGAACGCGAGCACGTTCCCGGCGCAGACGATCGCGTCGAACGGCTCGCCGATCCCGCGAGCCGGGAGGTCCAGTTCGGCGAGGTCCTCGACGATCCAGCGCGGCCCCGGGTGGTCCTGCTCGGCGGCGGCGATCAACGTCGGGTCCACGTCGACGCCGACCACCTCGTGCCCGGCCGCCGCGAGCGCGGCACCGACCCGGCCGGGCCCGCAGCCCGCGTCGAGGACGCGCGCGCCGCGCGGCACCAGCGCGTCCACCAGCCGCGCCTCACCCGCCAGGTCGTCACCTGCGCGGGCCAGGCCGCGCATCCGCTCGACGTACCAGTCCGAGTGCCCCGGATCGGCGGCGACCTTCTGCATCCAGAGACTCTGCTCGACCATGCCCCCATCCTCCCGCGTCCCGGTTCGGGGCTCGTCCCCCGCCCCGGCGCTGCGCCGATCACCGGAATCCGTCCCCGCCACCGCGCCCGGACTGCGAAGCTGGACCCGCACCGAGGCGAGACCGGGAGATGCAGGATGACGCTCGACGACGGACTCCGGTTCGACGACCACCACTGGGTGGCGCACGTGCTGCTGGCGCGCGCGGACCGCTACCTGGTGCTCAAGCGCGGCGCCGACCGCTACCTCGGCGGCAGGTGGGACCTGCCGGGCGGCACCGTCGAGCCGGGCGAGGACCTGCGCGCCGCCGCCGGACGCGAGGCCGCCGAGGAGACCGGGCTGGTCGTCCGCGCCACCGACGAACTGGCGCGCTTCAGCAACGCCGACACCCGCGGCAGGCCGATCTGCTTCCACACGGTCACCTTCCACGGCGTCGAAGCGGATCCGGCGGCGCAGGTGGTCACCGCGCCGGAAGAGCATGACGAGCACCGCTGGCTCACCCTGGACGAGGCGCTGCGCCTGGACCTGGTGTGGCACGTGCGCCGCGCCTTCGACGCGCTCGCCGACCGATGACGGCCCGAGACCCGGGAGGTGCCATGCCGGTGAAGATCCGGGTCGACCGCGCGTGCCTGGTGGTCCTGCTGCTGGTGGGAGCCGGCACCGGGGTGTGGGCGTTCGCCGCGCCGGCGTCCTGGCACGGTTCGTTCCCCGGTTTCGGCTTGGACTGGCTGCCGCGGACGGGCCCGTACAACGAGCACCTGGCGCGGGACGTGGGCGCGATGTTCCTCGCGCTGGCGGTGCTCAGCGGTGCGGCGCTGCGGCGGATCGACGACGCGGCGCTGACCAGAGCGGCCGGTGCGGCGTGGCTGGTGTTCAACGCGCTGCACTTCGGCTTCCACAGCACGATGCTGCCCATGTACGGCCTGCTCGACCAGGTGCTGAGCATGGGCAGCCTCGGGCTGGTCACCGTGCTGTCGCTCGTCCTCGTCCTGCCGCGGCGGGCGGGCTCCGCCGATCAGGGGGCGTCGCGGTAGGCGGTGCCGCTGGCGTTGGGCTGCGCGCCGTCGTAGAGACCGGTGGGACTGGTGCCGGTGGAGAGAGTGAACCAGGCGTAGCGCTCCACGAACGGCAGCCCGTCGAGCATCGCCGCGGAATCGCGCACGAAGTCCGCCTGCTGCTGCGCGTCCGGGTAGCGCGGGGTGTCGCCGGCGAAGTCGATGAGCGCGTACTCGGTGACCCACACCGGCTTCCCGTAGCGGTCGTGCACGGCCTGCACGTAGTCGCGGAGCTGATCGGTGGCCTGCGGGGAGAAATCGCCGCCGTACCAGTGCAGCGGGATGAAGTCGACGCGCAGGCCGCGCTCGTCGGCACCGCGCAGGAACCGGTCGAGCCAGCCGCCGTCCTGGTCGGCGCCGGTGGCGACGGCGGGTGCGCTCAGCCGCATCCCGGTCTCCTCCAGCTGCGGCCACAGGTCGAGGGCCTGCTCGACGCTCATCCCGGCCTGCTCGTCGAAGTCCGGTTCGTTGAAGGTGAGCAGCGTCGACCCGGACTGCTTCGCCGCCTCCAGGTCCTGCTGGTTCACCGAGTCGGCGCCCCAGATCATCGGCACGAATTCGACGCCGTCGGGTGCGGTGACGCCCTGCGGGTCGGCGGCCCAGCCGTAGTACCAGTCGGCGCCGACGTCGCGCAGCGCCTGGTCCACGCCGTCGCCCGGGTTCACGCTGACGCCCTTGCCGCCGGACTCGTCGGCTCCGGCGGTGGCGGGGGCGAGCAGCAGGGCCGCGGTCGCAGCCAGCGCGGTCCACCAGGTCCGGCGCGTGAACGTCCCGAGCATCGATTCCCCTTGCGTCGCGGCACTTCCCCGGCCGGATGGCGCGGGCGAGCAGGTCCGGGTCATCGTAGGTCCCCGCGACGCGGTCGGATCTCCTGGAAATTTCCCGGTTTTCTGGGCGGTGGACCGCGCGTTCGGCGGTACCGCAACGGATTCCGGGTGGATCTCGCGGCCGCTGCCGGGGTCGTCCCGGAGACCGGGCGCCCGATCCGGCGAAGCGGGCATTGCGGACGGCCCGCCGAGCCCGGGACGTCCACCAGGTGGAATGCGAGCGGTGTTCAGGATTCCCATGCACTGGGAGATCGACGCACAGGGTCACCACCGACGACCGTCCGCATCGGATCGGCTCCACATCGGGTGATACGAGCAGCAGATCCTGTGCGCAGCGTCACCGAAGCGGCCGAACACGGCCGCGCGGGCCCACCCCCGCCGCCGGGCCGCGCGACCGGCAGGACCATGCTCGGACCCGTGCCCCAACACCGACACACCCGACAGGAGGTCGACGACGTGTCGCCAAGCCCGGTGCGCGCCGCGGACGTGGACGCCGCGGCCCAGCGGTTCAGCACGACGATCCCCCCGACCCCGCTGCAGCACAACGAACGGCTCTCCACCCGGCACGGGCTCGACGTGTGGCTCAAGCGGGAGGACCTCACGCCGGTGCGGTCCTACAAGGTGCGCGGGGCGTACAACTTCATCAGCCAGCTCTCCGCGGAACAGCGCGAGCGCGGCGTCGTGTGCGCCAGCGCGGGCAACCACGCGCAGGGCGTGGCGTTCGCCTGCGAGTCGCTCGGCGTCTCCGCCCGCGTGTACCTGCCGCGCACCACGCCGCGGCAGAAGCGGCAGCGGGTGGCCCGCTTCGGCGGCAGCCACGTCGAGGTCATCGTGCTCGGCGACACCTACGACGACGCCGACGCCGCGGCCCGCGCCGACGCGGCCGACAGCGGCATGACGCTCATCCCCGCGTTCGACGACCCGCGCACCATCGCCGGTCAGGGCACCGTGATCCGCGAGGTCGTGCAGCAGCTCGGCAAGGCCCCCGACGCGGTGGTGGTGCCCGTCGGCGGTGGCGGGCTGCTCGCGGGCACCCTCGCCTGGCTGCGGGAGAACCACCCGCAGGTGCGGGTGATCGGCGCCGAACCGCAGGGCGCGGCGAGCATGGCGCTCGCCATCGACCGCGGCGAACCGTCCCCTGTGGACGATCTGGATCCGTTCGTGGACGGCGCCGCGGTGCGCGTCGTCGGCCGCAACCCGCACGCCATCGCCGCGCTCGACCCGCCGGAGCTGGTGGCCGTGCCGGAGGGGCAGATCTGCGTCGAGATCCTCGACCTGTACCAGTCGGACGGCATCATCAGCGAACCCGCGGGCGCGCTGTCGCCCGCCGCGCTCGCCCAGGACCTCGGGCTCGCGCCGGGTTCGACGGTGGTGTCGCTGATCTCCGGCGGCAACAACGACGTGAGCCGGTACGCGGAGATCGTGGAGCGGGCGCTCGTGTTCGAAGGGCGCAAGCACTACTTCCTCGTCGAGTTCCCGCAGGAACCCGGTGCACTGCGCCGGTTCCTGGACGACGTGCTCGGCCCGGACGACGACATCGCCCTGTTCGAGTACGTCAAGCGCAACAACCGGGAGACCGGCCCCGCCCTGGTCGGCCTCGAACTCGGCGCCCCCGAGAACCTGGACCCGATCCTCAAGCGCATGGAAGCGATCCCGCACCGCATCCAGCAGGTTCCCCCGGACAGCCCGCTGTTCCACTTCCTGGTGTGAGTTCGCCGGGGTGAACGGCCCACCCGCCGGGCCGTTCACCTCCCGCGGCTAGGGGTGCTGCAGGACGTCCATGATGCGGCCGACGTAGTCGTCGTGGTCGGCTTGCAGGCAGGCCCGCTGGGCGTGCTTGCCGTTGCACCCCTCGCCCCAGCCGCTGCCGTCGCCGTAGTCGAGGAAGTCGTGCGGGATGCCCGCCGCCGCGAGGTTCGCCGCGGTGACCACCGCGGTCTCCCGCACCCGGTTCTCCGCGATGGCCAGGACCGGGTCCTCCAGCAGGTTCCCGCCGTTGCCCGCGTAGATCGCGACTCCCATGCCGCGCAGCGCTCCGACGTGCTGCGCGGGGCTCTGCGCGTTCCAGATGCCGTCGTTCGGCCACACCGGCGACCCGAAGATCGCTTCCGGCGGGTCGAGCGGGGTTCCCGCGCCGTCCCACAGCGCCGACGCGGTGACCGCGGCCCGCATCTCCGGGTTCAGCAGGTCGAGGTCGCCGGAGAAGCTGCCGACGTAGCGGAACAGGTCGGGCCGGTGCTCGGCGTAGTGGAACGCGCCGAACCCGCCCATCGAGTGCCCGGAGATGGCCCGGCCCTCGCGGGTGGCGATGGTGGCGAGGTTGTCGTCGATCAGCGGGATCAGCTGGTCGAGGTGGAAGGTCTCCCAGTGCTGCACGCCGGAGCTCCCCGGCGCCACCCAGTTGGTGTACCAGCCGCGACCGCCGCCGTTGGGCTCCACGGTGATCAGCGGGACGCCTGCGGTGGCCTCCTCGGTGATCTCCATGTTCTGCACGGCGTTCGGGTATTCCGGCGAGCCGTGCAGCGTGTAGTGCACCGGGTAGCGGGTGGTGCCGTCGTAACCGTCGGGCAGCGTCACCATGACGACGTGCTCGCCGGAGACCTGGCCCGGCAGCGGCGGGTGTTCCGGCACCTGGTCGGTGCGGACGGTGATGGTGAACGTCCGCTCGCTGTGCCATTCCGGCTGCCCGACGACGGTGATCCCGTGCCCGTCGGCGAAGTGCGGCGTCGCGGGTGCGGCGTGCGCCGCGGGCCCGGTGAGCGCGGCGGTGGCGGTGAGCGCGATCAGTGCCGCGGCCCAGCGGCGCGGCGCGGTGCGGTGTTCGGTTCGCATCAGGGTCCCCCGTCTGATGTCGACCCGCCTCCCCTGGGCGGGTGCCGTGCTGAGCGAACCAAGGCCGGACGCCGGGCTCCAGCGGCCAGTCGGGTGATCGCGGCGGCAACATTCCGCACCAGCGCGCGAACTCCCACTGCTTTCGGCATATACTGAGGAGTTTTCCGGTGATCCGGTCGCAGCGCGGCCGTGTTCAGCGCCGCCGAGTTGTGGGACCTTGTCCTTCCGGGGCGGACGGGGCCGCCCTCCGGGGAGGTTCGTGGGATGTCGGGTTCTGACGAGCGCTCCGGCCCAGCCGCCGATCGGGTGGAGAACACCGTCCGCCTCGGCGACGGCGCCCGGGTGGAGACCTTGATCCAGACCGGCGTGCTGCACGGCGACCCGGCCCGGTCCATCGGGCTCGATCGGCCGACCGCGCTCGACGAGCCGCTGCGCGTGCTGGGGCGGGAGGTGCGCACCCGCTGGAAGCGGGAGAAGGAGCGGGTGCTGCGCGAGCACGACGCGCTCCCGGTGCGGTGGGCCGCCGCACCGGCGGAGCTGCACCGCGACCGGGAATCCGCCATCGACCTCTCCGGCGTGTTCGACGAGGAGCGGCGCGGCATCGTGCCGACCTACCGCAAGGTGCCGTCCGGACGGCTCGTGGTGCTGGGTCCCGCCGGATCCGGCAAGACGGTGCTCACCGTCGACTTCGTGCTGCGGATGCTGGACGGGCGCGGGCAGGTCCGCCGACCGGTTCCGGTCCGCTTCGACCTCGGCCCCTGGGACCCGCGCGAGGTCGACCTCCAGCACTGGCTGGCCGATCGGCTCGCGCACGACTACCCGCAACCGGGCGGCCGGCGGACGGCGGCGGACCTGGTCGATTCCGAACTGGTCCTGCCCGTGCTCGACGGCTTCGACGAGATCGCCGAACCCCGGCGCCGCAGCGCGCTGCACGCGCTCAGCAGGCACGACGGACCGCTGCTGCTGACCAGCCGGGAAGAGGAGTACGCGGCCCTGCTGGCCGAATCCGAGCCGGTGAAGTCGGCCGCCGCGATCCGGCTCGACGAACTCGCCGAGCACGACCTGACCCGGCACCTGGTGCGGAGCGGGACCGAGGCGGGCCGCCGCTGGGAACCGGTCCTGCGGCACCCGCCGCACGACGCGGCGTCCCGGAACCTGCGGCACGTGCTGCGGAATCCGCTGATGGCGTCGCTGGCCCGCGCCGCGTACCGCGAAGCGGGTGCCCGCCCGGAAGAACTGCTCGACACCACCCGCTTCCCGACTCCGGCCCTGCTGCGGCGCCACCTGCTGGAGAAGTACGTCCCGACCACCTACGACGACGAGCTCGCCACCGCCCGGCCGATCCGGTGGCGCAGGCCGTGGACGTCGCGGCAGGTGCAGCCCTGGTTCCGGTACCTCGCCACCCACCTGGCCCGGCGGGACGCCCGCGAGCACGATCGCGCGCGGCGGGACGCCCAGGACCTCGCCTGGTGGAAGATCGCCCACGATCTGCCCCGGCGCACCCGGATGCTGGTGGTCGCCCTGGTCACCGGGGTCGCGGTGGGCGCGGTGGTGTTCCTCGGGCACTGGTTCCTCTACGTGGCGGGCGGAAGCGGCGTGGCCGAGAGCCTGGTCGCCGCCGCCGCGGACGGCGTCCTCAACGGGGCGGTCGCCGGGGCCGGGTTCGGGCTGGCGCACGGTGCGGGGCTCGTGATCCGGCGCGCCGCGGTCCAGCCCTCGCACGTGCGCCTCCGGTTCCGGCGCGGACCGCGCAGGCCGGACTCCCGGTCCTTGCGCACGATCGCCACCAGGGCCGCCGTGGCGCTGCTGCTGGGGACCGCGTTCGGGTTCTGCTGCGGGTTCGTGCCCGGGCTGGTGCGCGCCGGCCTGACCGGCGCACCGGTGCTGCCGACCGCGGTGGTGGACGGGCTGCTGTTCGCGGCGATGTTCGGCCTCGGCGCCGGGCTCGTGCTGTTCCTCGCGGCGCTGTTCGACGCCCCCATCGACATCAGCGCGGCGGCCAGCCCCGAGGCGCTGCTGGCCGCCAACCGCCGCGCCGCGCTGTTCCAGCTGCTGCTGTTCGGCCCGGTGTTCGGGCTGTCCGTCGGTGTCAGCGGATATCTGGTGGTGGACCTGCTCAGTGGCCGGTTGTGGGGGCTCGAGCTGGTGTGGACGTGGCTGAGCAGCCTCAACTTCGGCGTCCTGGGCGGGGTCGGCGGCGGTCTCGGGGCGATCCTCGCGTGGAGCGCCTGGGGCGAGTGGGTCGTGTTCGGCCGCATCTGGTTGCCGCTGCGCGGGAGGTTGCCGTGGCGGCCGATCGCGTTCCTCACCGACGCCCACGAACGCGGCGTGCTGCGCAGGCACGGCCCGGTGTACCAGTTCCGGCACGCGCTGCTGCGCACCCACCTGGAGGACCCGCGCGCCGAGCCGGAACGGGTGGTGCCCCGGGCCGATCCGTGCGGCGGAACGGACGAGCCGATCCTGCCCGCGGCGGATTGACCGGCTCGGCGCGCCGACCATAGCGTTGCCGGACGTTGTCGGACATGGCGAACGGAGCGGCCGGTGCGGGAGACTCGCGAATTCCTGATGGCGCAAGGACTTCCCGGTGGCGGGCCGCAGCTGCCGGACAGCGGGAAGCGCTTCCCGGACGGCGCGCAGTACCGGGTGGAGATCCCCAGCACCGAAGGCCCCGAGGTGCTCGACGCCGTGCTGGACGAAGCCCGGGCGCGCGAGGTGCCGGTGCACCGGATCTCCCAGGGCAGCGGCGGGATGCTGCTCACCGCCGCCGAACTCGGCGCGATGTCCCGCACCGCGGCCGCCGCTCACGTGGAGCTGAGCCTGTTCGCCCGTCCGGTCGCCGCCTGGGGCACCGGGGCGCTGGCCACCGCGAGCGGTGGCGGGCCGGTCGCCGCGCAGGCCCGCGGCACCGAAGGACTCGTGCACGCGCTGGAGGACGTCCGCCGGACCGCCGAAGCGGGCATCCGCAGCGTGCTGATCACCGACCTCGGCGTGCTGGCGACCGCGTCCCGGATGCGCGAATCCGGTGCGCTGCAACCGGATCTGCAATTCAAGATCAGTGTCCAAATGGGACTGTCGAATCCGGCTTCGGTGCGCATCGCGGAGGAGCTCGGCGCGAACAGCTACAACGTGCCCACCGACCTCGACCTCCGGCAGCTCGCCGACATCCGGGCCGCCACCGAACTGCCGCTGGACGTGTACGTGGAGGCGCCGGACGACCTCGGCGGGTTCGTGCGGCACTTCGAGATCGCCGAGATCGTGCGGGTCGCCGCACCCGTGTACCTGAAGTTCGGGCTGCGCAACGCCCCGAACATCTACCCGAGCGGCACGCACCTGACCCCGACCGCGATCGCGCTGGGCCGCGAACGGGTGCGCCGCGCGCAGCTCGGGCTGGAGCTGCTGCACCGCTACGCCCCGGACGCCACCCGCTCCGAGCTCGCCGCCGCAGGCCTCGCCGTGCCGCACGCCTCCTGACCACCGGCGAACCCGCTCGCGGCCGGGAAAATCCGCAGCGCCGTCCACCGTGGACCGCGTACCGTGCGGCCGGGACACGGCGGGAGGAGCGGGAGCGGTGCGGATCAGGACATTCGCCGAGGGCGACACCGGAGCGGTGGTGGCGTTGTGGCAGGCGGCGGGGCTGACCCGCCCCTGGAACGACCCGTGGGCCGACGTGCGGCGCAAGCGGTCGGTGCAGCCGGAGCTGTTCTTCGTCGCCGAGGACGGTTCCGGCGCCGTGGTCGGCTCCGCGATGGCCGGTTACGACGGTCATCGCGGCTGGATCCACTACCTGGCCGTCGCCGACGAGCAGCGCGGCACCGGCCTGGGCCGCGCGCTCGTCGAACGGGCCGAGGCCGCGCTGGCGGCGCTGGGCTGCCCGAAGGTGCAGTTGCAGGTCCGGCCGGACAACACCGGGGTCGTGGACTTCTACGCACGCCTCGGCTACACCCCGTATGACGCCGTGGACCTGGGCAAACGCCTCGTTCCGGACGACTGAGCCGGAGCGCCGGCCCGCCACTACCTGCGAAAGCGGGTACTGGACCCGCCGGTCCCGTGCCAGTCTCGGCGGCGACGAGCGGCGCGGCGGCGTCCCCGCGCCGTCGGCTCGCGCCGAGGAGCGATGATGCGCTTGTCCACCGGAACCGCGGTGCTCGCGGTGCTGGTCACGACCTGTTCCTGCGGATCCGCGGAACCACCGGACCTGTTCGCGGACTACCTGGGTTCCACCGCGGTGGTGCACGACCGGTTCCCCGCCGCAGGCACCAGCGAGGATCGGCTCGCGGACTTCGCGGCCTACTACACCCCGGACGAGCTGGCGGCGGAGCTGTTCCGCGCCTTCCCCTGCGAGGAGCCCCCATCGGGCGAGGAAAGCGGCTCGAACGAGGCGCGGGACCGGGGTGCGGCGCGCTGCGACGCGGGCCGCGCGGTGCGGCGGGCGGCGGCGGAGCACGCGCCGGACGCCCGGCTGCACGGCCGGGCGGTGCTGGTGGGGTACGCGGACGGCGGCCTGGAGCTCGGCACCGTCTACGTCGCCACGGCGCCCGCGGCGCGGCCGCTGCTCATCGACGGCACCGGCCGCACCTATCCGGGCGGCCTGGCGGACTTCCGCAGGCACAACGACCTGTTCTCCCCGGCGGACCACCTGCTGGTGCCGTCGGACCCCGCCGACGTCGCGGGCGGCGGCGAACTGGTCGTGGTGACCGCGCGGACCTCCACGACCTGGCCGTGGCTGATCGGCCTGGGCGGGCCCGCGGTGCTGCTGTTCGCCTGGGCGCTGCTGCGCTACGCCGCGCGCGCCCGCGAGGCCGAGCACGCGGAGTCCGTTCTCGTGGGCTGAGCACCGGATCCGGACCGGAAAACCCGCCACGCCCCGCTGACCAGCTCTTTCCACCGGCCACGCCGGTGCGAGCCTGCCCACCGGGCCCGGGCCGAGACCACACTGGACACCCGGCGGAGGGGGACGCGATGGGGTCACTGGCGCGTGCGGGGATCGCGGTGCTCGTCGTGCTGCTAGTGGGCGGCGGCGCGGTGCTGGCCACCACGGGCGGCGGTCCGGTCCGGTGCGGGGAGCAGCTCATGGGCCGGGACCAGGTGTGCCGCCTGGTCTCCAGCGCGGGCAGCACGCTCAACAGCTACGACGACCAGCGGCAGGTGCAGCGGGCCGGGCAGGACCGGCGGCTGCTGATCGCGGGCCTGGCGGGGGCGCTGCTGCTGACCTCCGGCGGGCTGGTCGCCGTGCTCGTGCCGTCGCGGCGGCGCGAGCACGGCGGGCACCGCGGGTTCAGTCGAGGGGCGCGCTGAGCACCGACCGGGCCTTCGCGCCGATCGTCTCCCGCACCCCGTCGGCGATGATGCGCAGCGCGTCCGGATCGCCCCGCACCTGCGAACGGGCCGTGTTCAGCGCCTGCGAGACGGTGACGTGCGGCGGGACCAGCGGCACCGCCGGGTCGACCCGGGCGTCGACCACCGTCGGCCGGTCGGCGTGCAGCGCCCGGTCCCACACCTCGCCTGCCTGGTCGGCGCGGTCCAGCTCGTGCCCGGACAGGCCGAGCAGTTCGGCCCACTTCGCGTACGGCACCTGCGGCAGGTGCTGGGCCTCCGGGTACGGCTTGTCGCCGAGCATCGCCCTGGTCTCCCAGGTCACGTAGGACAGGTCGTCGTTGGCGAGCACCAGCACGGTGAACCGCGGATCGGCCCACTCCTGCCAGTACTTCGCCACGGTGATCAGCTCGTTGACCCCGTTCATCTGCATCGCCCCGTCCCCGACGAGCGCCACCACCGGCCGCTCCGGGTGGGCGAACTTCGCGGCCAGCGCGTACGGCAGCCCGCCGCCCATGGACAGCAGCGTGCCGGAGAGGCTGCCGAGCATGCCGGGCCGCATCTGCAGATCCCGGGCGTACCAGCTGGTGGCGGTGCCGCAGTCCGCGGCGACCATCACGTCGTCCGGCAGTCGCCGGGACAGCTCCCGCACCACCAGTTCCGGGTTGAGCCCGCTGGTGTCGGCGTCGGCGCGCTTCTCGCTGTAGGAGTCCCAGCGCCGCGTCCACTGCGCGACGTGGTTCCGCCAGGTGTGCCCGGTGCGTTCGTCGAGCTGCGGCAGCAGCGCCTCCAGGGTCGCGCGGGCGTCGCCGACGAGGTTCACCTCGGTGTCGTACCGGGTGCCGCAGCGCGCCCCGTCCACGTCGATCTGCACGGCCCGCGCCTGCCCCGGTGCCGGGTAGAACTCGGTGTAGGGCATGGTCGAGCCGACGATCAGCAACGTGTCGCACTCGCGCATCAGGTGCCAGCTGGCGGTGGAGCCGAGCAGCCCGATGGGGCCGGTGACCCACGGCAGCGCGTCGTCCAGGACCGTCTTGCCCAGCAGCGCCTTCGCCGCGCCCGCGCCGAGCCGGTCGGCGACGGCGGTGAGCGCCTCGGTCGCGCCGTGCGCGCCCGCGCCCGCGAGGATCGCGACCTTCTCCCCCGCGTTGAGCACCTCGGCGGCCTGCGCGACGCCGCGCGGATCGGCGGCGGCGACCGGGGTGCTGGGCACCGCGGAGGTCCGGTAGTAGCCGTGCTCGGCGGGCGGCTCGGGCACGGCCGCCTGCTCCAGCAGATCGCTGGGCAGCACCAGGGCCGTCACCGTCCGGTGCGCCAGCGCGGTGCGGCAGGCCCGGTCGACGAGGTGGCGGACCTGGCTGGGTTCCACCAGCTGCTCGCAGAAGTCGCCCGCGACGTCCTTGAACAGGTTCGTCAGGTCGATCTCCTGGTAGTAACCGCCGCCGAGCGCGGTGCTCGCGGTGTGCCCGAGCAGCGCCACCACCGGCTGGTGGTCGAGCTTCGCGTCGTAGAGCCCGTTGAGCGCGTGCACCGCGCCGGGCCCGCTGGTCACGGCGCAGCAGCCGAGTGCGCTGCCGCCGTACTTGACGTCCGCGCACGCCGCGAAGCCCGCGGTCTCCTCGTGCCGGACCTGGATGAACTCGGTGCCGGGAGCGGTGCGCAGCGCGGCGATCACCCCGCCGATGCCGTCGCCCGGGTAGCCGTAGAAGCGGCGAGCGCCCCAGCTGCCCAGTCGTTCGACGATGTGCTCGGCGACGTTCTTCGGATCAGCCACTGGTCGCGATACCTCCTCGCAGGGGTCTGCCGCCGGGCGGCGGCGGGGCCGCCACCCGGCGGGGCGGGAGCCGGTTCAGCGCCCCTTCACGGCGTCCTTGACCTTCTCCACGGCCTGCTTGAAGCCGCCCTTGGCCTGGTCGGCCTTGCCTTCGGCCTGCCACTGCTCGTTCCCGGTGACGTCGCCCGCCTTCTCCTTGGCCTGGCCCTTGAGCTCTTCGGCCTTGTGCTGGGCCTTGTCCTCGTCGCCCATGACGCCGTCTCCTTCCGGTGGACGTTGCCTTCCACCGGCGCGTACCCGCACAGCCCGCACTCACACATCCCGGTGCGCACACGCGTTCGGCAGCGGGTTCACCGGGGGCGTTCGCCGAGCAGCGCGGGCACCGTGCTGGTCGCCTTGAGGTGGGTGGCGAGTTCCGGGGCGAGCAGGGCGGCGACGTCGAGCACGTCCTGGTGCCGCGCGGGCAGGTTCGCCCGCAGCAGGTTCTCGTGGTGGGCGGCGCGGTTGCGCAGGCCGTGCAGCCGCCCCAGCGGCCGGTCCAGGTCGGCGCGCGCGGTGCCCCGGGGGAACGCGCGGTGCAGCAGCGGGATCCAGAGCCGGTCGTGGTGGCGGCGGGAGGTGAGGAACCGCCAGAAGCCGAACGACAGCTCGGCGATCACCTTGCCCGGTGGGGGTTCGGTGCCGCGCGGCAGCCCGCGGGCGGCCTGGCCGCGGGCTTTCGCGATCGTCGCGCGGGCGGTGTCGTTGGTGTCGACCAGGCGGCCGTTGGCGGCCCGGTGCCGGGCGGGCGGGAAGAACCGCGCGGGCGTGGCCGTCCAGTGCGGCTCCCCGGCTTCCAGGTCCGCGCACAACGACCGGTCGTGCGCGTTGCGCAGCCCGACCTCGAGGTGGGCGATGTCGTGGTGGAACGCCGCGGAGATCGTGGCGTTCCACTCGTAGAGCTCCAGGGCGGCCCGCTCGGTGCTCGCGGCCGCGCGGTAGGGCGCGAGCCTCGGCGCCGAGAGCCACTGCTCGATCCAGGCCGCCACGGGTGTCCCTTCGGTCGTGCTACGCTTCCCGACGAATAGCCCCGGATGGCCCCTGATCTCCGATCATGTCGCCGGGGCTTCGTCTTGCCCTGGCCCGGGAGGTGCGGGGCCGGGGCGGTCCCGGAGCCGGGACCGATGATCTCGCCGGCACGCCGCGAGGTCCACCGGCGCCGGTCGTCAGAAGCGGACGAGGTCGTCGAGCAGGTCCCCGGCCTTGCTGATGTCCTCGGTGAGCGGCCGGTCCTCCACCCGCGAGTCGAGGGTGTCGGCGGCCAGGTGGAACGCCTCCCGCACCGGCACGTCGATCAGGTCGGCCTCCCGCATCCGCAACGCCCGCACCGCGGCGACGAGTTCGCAGGCCAGCAGCCGCCGGTACGCGGCGGCGGCCGCGGTGGTCGCGCGCGCCGCCTGCGTGGAGAAGCTGGCGTGGTCTTCGAGCCCGCGGGACACGACGGCGGTGCCGAGGGTGGCGGGCAGCGCGGCGTGGCGCAGCTCCGCGAGCGCGTCGTGCGCCACGTATTCGAGGATCATCACCCCGGAGCTGCCGGAGGGGCCCGCGGCGAGGAACGGGCGCAGCCCGGTGAACTCCGGTTCGACCAGGTCGCCGAGGCGCGCGGCGGACAGTTCCGCCACCTGGTGCACCGTCGCCCGCACCCAGTCCAGCGCGGACGCCACGTAGGCGGTGTGGAAGTGCGCGTGGTGGTAGGCGTCCCGGTGCACCACCGAGATCATCGGGTTCTCGGTGCCCGCGTTGATCTCGATGGCGAGCACGTCCCGCAGGTAGTGCACCGCGTCGACCGCGGCGCCCTGCACCTGCGGGTAGGCGCGCAGCCCGAACGGGTCCTGGATGCGCCTGCCCGGCTTCGGGGTGCTGTCCAGCCCGAGCAGCCGCCGCATCTGCGCGGCGCAACCGACCTGCCCGGCGTGCGGGCGGGCTTCGTGCACCGGCGTCGCGTACGCCTCGGGGTTGCCGTCGAGGGCGACGTAGGTGAGGGCGGCGACGACGTGGCTGGCTCGGGTGAGCCGCTCCAGGTCGAGGGTCGCGAGGGTCGCTTCGGCGAGGGTGGCGGCGTTGCTGCTCATGAACGCGAGCGCGTCCCCGGCCGCGATCTCCACCGGCTCCACCTGCCCGGCCAGCCAGGGGCGTTCACCGGCGAGGGCGAGCGCGGTCTCGGCCAGCGGTGCGAGGTCGCCGGTGCCGATGGCGCCGAGCCGGTGCACCAGCGGCAGCGCCCCGGTGCGCACGGCCTGGGCGAGCGCGGTGATCAGGACGGGGCTGACCCCGGCCCGGCCCGCGACGAGCTGGTTGAGCCGGATCAGCAGCGTGCCGCGGGTGTGCTCGGCGGACATGGGTTCGCCGCTGCCGCCCGCGTGGCTGCGCAGCAGCCGCAGCCCGTGCTCGGCGGAGTCGCGGTCGCCGACCACGTCGTCCTTGTTGGCGCCGACGCCGGTGGTCCGGCCGTACACGACGCGTTCGGTGCTGAGCTCGTCGGCGAGCCGCCACGAGTGCTCCGCCACCCGCAGCGCCGCCGTGGACAGGTCGATCGCCAGCGGTCCCGCGGTGCGCGCGGCGTCGGCGACGTCGGTGCACCGCAGCGTGCGGCCGTCCACCCGGATCACCTTCGTCTCCTCTCGTTCGGCCGGTCCAGTATGGGCGGAGCGGGACGCGCCGCCGATGAGATCATCCGCACTCCGCGGGCCGGGCCGCCGCGGCCGGGGTTATCGTCGCCGCTCGGCGGCCGTCGGGGTCGCCGGACCGTTCCAGCTCAGGAGGATCGAGTGCTCGCCCTCGTCGTGTCCATGCAGGCCAAGCCGGGCCACCGGGACGCTTTCCTGGCCGCCATCACCGCCGACGCGGAGGCTTCCGCGGCGAACGAGCCGGGGTGCGTGAGCTTCGACGTGGTCGTCGACACCGCGGACGACCACCACTTCTTCCTGTACGAGGTCTACCGGGACCAGGCGGCGCTGGAGGCGCACCGGGCGAGCCCGCACTTCGCGGCCTGGACCGAGGCGGCCGCGGAGCACGTGGTGCCCGGGTCCCGCGAGGTCACCGTCACCGAACGCCTGCTCCACGAAGCCTGATCACCGCGGGCGGACGGCCCGTCCGGCCCGGCGGCCGTTCCGCCCGCGGTCAGCGCCGGAGGAGCGCTCACCGCGAGATCAGCGGTGGAGGGCCGAACCGCGAGGTCAGCAGCCGGAAGGCCCCTCCGCCGCGAGATCAGCGCCCGGAGGGCCGTTCCGCTGCGAGATCAGCGCCTGGAGATCGTCGCGCCCCGAGATCAGCGATCAGAAACCCTTCCGCCGCGAGATCAGCGGCCGGAGGGCCGCCGCGAGATCAGCGGTCGGAGACCGGCGCCAGCCACAGGCCGGTGATCGCGTCGATCAGCCCCGTCGCGGCGTCGTCCCACGTGGACCGCGGCGTGGAGCCGGAGTCCGCGAGCGCCCGCTCCCGTTCCGCGGGCATGTGCACCATGAGCTGCCGCGCCATGTCGTTGCGCTCGGCGCGCACCTCGTCCGGCAGCGCGGGCAGGCACCGGCGCATCCCGTCGATGATCCGGTGCAGCGACGGTTCGCTGAGCGATTCCTCCACCATCACCGGGCGCAGCGACGGATCGGTCATCACCTGCGCGCCGAACCGGGCGAACCAGGTCGGCACCCCCAGCGAGGCGAGGTGCTCGATGCTGGGCCGCACCAGGCATTCCACCCAGTCCCGGATTCCCGCGTCCTCGCCGACCTCGGCGAGCATCCGCACCCGGATCCGCTCGATCGGCTCGGCGTGCCTGCGCACGATCGCCCGCACCAGGTCGGTCTTGGTGCCGAAGTGGTAGCCGACCGCGGTGTTGTTGCCCTGCCCGGCGGCCTCGCTGACCTGCCGGTTGGACACCGCGAACACCCCGTTCTCGGCGAACAACCGCTCCGCCGCGTCCAGGATCGCCTCCCGGGTCGCCCCGACCCGCTCGCTGCGCGCCGCTTGGCCCGCCATCTGCACCACCACCCGTTCCAACCCGTCCGGCACCGAGTTCCCCCTGCGCACGGGGTTCTCGCGCACCGCCAGTCAACAACCACCACCCGGTTGAGTCAAACGACTGAACCAGGCCGCCCCACCGGACATCCGACCAGATCCGCCCGGCGCGGCTTCACACCGCCCGGGCGGTGAGCAACGACAGGTCCACCGGCAGGCGCCGCGCGGATTCGACGGCGAACCCGGCGCCGCTGAGCAACTTCTCGTACTCGTCCCGGTGCCGTTCGCGGCCGCCGGTGATCGCCAGCATCTGCATGTCCCAGGCCGCGGCCAGCGATTCCCGGCCCGCGACGTCCGGCAGCAGCCGTTCCACGACGAGCAGGCGCGTTCCGGGTTCGCAGGCGTCCCGGCAGGTCCGGAGCAGCCGCGCGCAGTCCGCATCGTTCCAGTCGTGCAGCACCCGGGACAGCAGGTAGACGTCGCCGCCCGCGGGCATCTGCCGGAAGAAGTCGCCCGCCGCGGCCGTCAACCGGCCGCCGCAGTCGTCGTCGAGGCGGCCCGTGACGTGGTCGCGGTCGAACAGCACGCCGTGCAGCCCGGGGTTCGCCGCGAGGACGTGCCGCAGCAGGGTGCCGTCGCCGCCGCCGACGTCGATCGCGGTGCCCGTAGCGGGGAACTCCGCCACCGCGGGCAACGCCTCCCCGACCAACCGGGTCACGGCCCGCATGGCGCGGTCGAACGTCCGCGCGGTGCCGGGGTGCCGGGCGAAGTGGTCGAAGTGCTCGATGCCGTAGTGGTGGCCGAAGGCGGTCCCACCGGTGCGCACCGCGGGCTCCAGGTCGTTCCACGCCTGGTAGAACTCCGCGCCGTAGAGCCGGACCAGGTCGCGGAACGGGTCGTCGTCGTGCAGCAGCGCACCGGTGCCGGTCGTGGTGAACGCGCCGCCTCCGGTGTCGCGGAGCAGGCCGAGGTGCGCGAGGTAGCGCAGCAGCCGCTCGGTCGCGCCGGGGTCGGTGCCGAGGCCCGCCGCGACCTCCGCGCCGGTCAGCGGTCGGTCCCGCACCAGGTCCGCGAGGCCGAGCCCGGCGGCGACGTGCACGGCGCGCGCCGCCCAGTGCCCGGACAGCAGCCCGAGCAGCCTGGTGTGCGGGTCGGCGTCCTCGGTTCCGGTGCGCAGCACCGTCTTGCTGCGCATCAGGAATTCGGCGAGGTGGCCGTCGTGCGGGAGTCCCGGCGCCATCAGGTGGGTGGCGTGGTCGCCGACGTGCACGTTGCTGATGCTCGGTTCGTCGATGAGCCGGGTGAGCAGCGCGTCGTCACCGGTGACGGCGGTGAGCACCAGGGTGTCGCGCAGCGGGCCGACGCCGTCGCCGGGCGTCCACGGCGCCACCCAGGCGCAGGGGAACGGCAGCTCGATGCCGGCCTGCGGCGCGTCGGCGACGTCGAGCAGCACGACGGCGGGGCGCAGCACCGCGGATCCGTCGGGTTGCTCGCGCACCAGGTCGCCCCCGGTGATCAGCCGGGCGCCGTCCAGCCGGGACCGCAGGTGCGCTTCGAGTTCGCGGGCGCGTTCGGGCGTGTGCGCGGGCAGCACGGCCTCGTCGTGGTCGACGGGGTGCACGGGGATCGCGTCGAGGCGTTCGGCGAGCCGCCGGGCCAGGTCCTCGGCGTCGCCGTCGACGAACACGGCGGTGGCGTTGACGCAGGCGGTCCCGCCGTGACCGGTGATCGAGTCGACGACCACGTCGAGGTGCTCGGCGGGCCGCCCGTCGGCGAGCAGCACCTTGGACCGGCCCGGCCCCTGCACCAGCACGTCGGACCGGTTCCCGTAGCGGTGCACCGCCTGGTCGCCGCCGTAGACGAGGGCGAGGTCGGCGGCGGTCACGAGGTCGGCGGCGACGTCGTGGTCCGTCGGCAGCAGCACCACCTGGTCCGGCCCGAAACCGGCCTGCCGCAGCGCGGCGACCAGCCGGTGCGGGGTGAACGGTTCCCGCGCGGAGGGGCGCACCGCGATCCGGTAGCCGAGCGCGAGCGCCTCGATCCACTCGGTGTGCGTGCCCGGGTGGTTTCCGGGCGCGTGCACGGCGAGCACCTCACCGCGGCGGCTCCACACCGCGCCCGATCCGGCGCGGTCCAGCCAGTGCGCGGCGGAGCCGGTCGGGCGCGCCCGGTCCACCGACTCGGCGGCCGCTTCGGCGCTGCGGGCGAGCGCGAGCGATGCGGCCCGCACCACGGGCAGCGCGACGCCGGACGCCCGGCACACCTCGCGTTCGTGCTCGGGCAGCGGAATCCCGTCCACGGTGCCGAGGAAGGCCCGGGCCGCGTCGGCGAGCGCGCGTCGGCGGCGCGGCGCGGACAGCGGCTCGGCCCGGCGCAGCGCGGCGACGCTGCGCTTGACGTAGAGCCGGGGCACCAGGCTCAGCTCGGCGAGCACCGCTCCGTCGACGGCGGTGACCTCCCGGCGGCGGGTGGCGCGGAACGCACCGGTGGCGCCGAGCGCATCGAGCCGGCGGGCGCTCATCAGTACACCCCCTCGATCACGGCGGAGTTCTCGAAGGTCCGCACGGGCGCGACGTCGGCGACCGAGGAACCCAGCGATCCGGCGGGCGCGGCGATGCGGGTGGCGACGTCGCGTTCGAGGTTGTTCGGCAGCAGCATGGCCTTGCTGACGTGGTGCATCACGACCTGCCCGCGCTCGCCTTCCGCCACCTCGGCCCCGGTGTCCGGGTCGACGACGGTGAACGTGGTGTACGGGGAGAACGAGTCGAACGTGCAGGCCCGGTCGTCGCAACCCGGCCGTTCCATGCTGCCGCCGAGGATCGTGGTGCTGCCGTACTGGCCGCGCAGCGCCACGTCCGGGAATACCTCGTGCTGCAGCAGGTACCGGGTGTCCGGGTCCAGGTGCGCACCGCCCCACATGATGGTGCCGACCCGGTCGTTGATCGCCGCGGTGAGGCGGTCGCGGTCGGCGATGCGCTCCAGCAGCGGCGGAGTCGCCACCAGCACGCCGACCTCCTGGCTGTCCAGCACCGCTTCCACCTGGTCCACGACGTGCTCGGCGTAGCGGTCCGCCTCGTCCGGGCGGCCTTCGGCGATGCTGCGGCGCACCCACCGCGGGTCGAGGTCCACGGTGAACGCGATGCCGCCGCGCATGCCCGGCAGTTCCGCCATCAACCTGCCGAAGATGTGCGGGCCGCCGGGCGCCACCGTCAGCCAGTGCGCGTCGCGCGGGAAGCCGAGCTCGTCCATCCGGGCCGACTTCCACGCCAGCGAGTGCTCCAGCCAGTCCCGCAGCAGCACGACCCGCTTCGGGGCACCGGTGGTGCCCCCGCTGTCGAACGCGCCGAGCACGTCGGGCCGGTCGCCGTAGCCGCGCGGAACCAGGTCGCGGATCGGGACGCCGCGGAGCTCGTTCACCACGTTCGGGAAGCGGGCCAGGTCGGCGTGCCTGCGCACGTCGCGCCGCGGGTCGAACCCGAGCGAAGCCGCCCGGTCGAGCCAGAAGGGCGACCCCGTTTCCGGGGAGAAGTGCCAGTCCATCGCCGCCGACAGGAAGGCTTCCTCGTCGAACTCAGCGGCATCGTTCCAGTTCCAGTGCACGGCTTCTCCGAATCCGGTGATCACAGGCGTCAGCCCGGTGGTTTCCCGCGGCAGGCGGCGCGGGCACGGGCGGAGGTGCGATCGCGACCGGATTCCCGCGGCACGAGCGCGGAGGGACGGCGACGGCCTTCCGACGATGCGGCTCCTCGGAGCGCGGCTTCAGCAGATCACAAGCTCCGCACCACCGGAACGAACCGTGCCAACCATCACAGACCGCGGTGCGCGGCCGATGCCGATGGGCCGCGCACCGGCGAAAGCCCGTCAGCGCGGCGAGCTCGTGGCCCGCTCGGAACGATCAGCCGCGGTGCTGTCCAGCGCCCGGCCCTCCCGCGCGGGCCGATCACGACGCAACCGCCGCCTCCGCTCGTGCTCCCGCGTTCGCGCTCGGACCACTGCTTCCCACTTGCGTGCCCGGCCCGGGGAAATCCGCCGAACGTGACTTTTGACGTAGAGGGGGCGGGGGCGCGGGACTACCAATGAGGCATCAGCGAGCAGTTTCCGGCGTTCGACAGGAGGTTCTTCCATGATGGCCACGACTTCCGCGCACCGAACGGCTCCGCTGCCGGTCGGCAAGATCCGTCGCAGGCGGACCCGGTCGGGTCCGTACATGTGGGCGGCCACGATCTCCGCCGCCGTGATCGAGAGCTGGTGGGCGGACCCATCCTCGGTGGGCGCGCCGGTGCTGGTGCTGACCGGCGTGCTCACCACCTGGATCGCGACGCGCGTGCTGTGAGCCGACGCGTGATCGCGGCGGGATGAGACCGCCGGCGGTGGAGGGGAACGGGGGTTCCGCCGTCGGCGAGCGGCTCCGGTAGCGCACCAGCGGGGGTGCGCGCCGGGGCCGCGTCCCCGAACATCCAGCGGTCGCCGAACGCCCGGCGGCCCCGAACGACCAGCCTTCCCGAATAACCGGCCGTCCCGAACAACCAGCCGTCGCCGAACGCCCGCCCGTCCCGAACAGTCGGCCGTCCCGAACGACCAGAGTCCGCTGAAACCCTTGGCCACAACGGGAATTCCGATGTCACCCGAGCGTGCGGGCGAGTTCGGCGGCGTCCGGCACCAGCAGCACCGCGACCAGCACCAGGCACACCAGCTCGATGCTGCGCTCGATCCGCTTGCCCTGCTTCGATCCGACGCTCCAGCGCATCGACTTCGGCAGCACGTGACCGCGGCGCCAGCGGGCACCCGAGCAGCGCGCCGTGCGCTTCCGGCTGCACTTCGCGCAGCGGCGGCGGATCGGGAACGTCCAGCAGATCCCGCTGCGCGTCGCCGAATCCCCCACCGAGTGCACCAGCATCCCCATCGTGATGGACACCCCGGCGAACCAGCCGAGCTCGGCCATCGCGCCCGCCGCCGCCAGCGACCAGCTGATGGCGACCGCGGCGATCAGCGCCACCGCGTCCTGGTCGGTGCACAGCCTGCGCCGCACCCACTTCGGGCCGGACCGGGACAGGGTGCTGATACCGGGCGCCAGCACCAGGACCATCGCGATCCCCGGCACCCACGGCGTCAGCAGCGCGCCCAGCGCGACCAGCAGGCCCAGCCCGGCCGCGAAGAGCGGGGTGTGCACCAGGCCGCGGTGCTCGCCGTCGCCGGGCGGATCGTGCGGCAGCCGCGTCCGGCCGTAGGTGGTGCGCGCCAGGAGCTGGAAGGACTCCCCCACCAGCGCCGTCACCCGCCCGCCGCTGCGGTAGGCGGTGGCGCCGTCGGCGTCGAGGTCGGGCAGCAGCGCCGCGCCCGCGCCCAGCAACGCGCCCAGCGCGGTGCCCGCGACTCCGAGGTCCGCGCCGGTGAGCGCGCCCACCGTGCTGCTCGATGCCGCCCCCGCCAACGCTCCCGTGCACGCGTGGCCGCCCGCTTCCATGCCCTGTCCGCTCCCTCGGTCGAGGCGCCGCGACCGGACGGACGAACGCTGCGCTCGGCCGGACGGCGCAGCGCCGGATCACCGGGCCACCGATTTCCGTTGCGGCCCAACGGACATTTGAACATGATCTTGGAGGCGGTGGTGCCGGGACCGGTCGGGATCACCCGCGCGGACGCCGCTACGGCACCGGATGGCCGGTGGTGACGTCCACGTGCTCGGGCACCTCGTCGTGCGCGTCCCCGACCGAGAGGGTTCCGGTCGGCTCCACCAGCAGCACGGCCGCGCCGTGCTCCGACGACGGCTTGTGGAACGTGCCGCGCGGCACCACGAACACCGAACCACGCGGCAAGGTCACCGTCCGCTCGCCGTCCTCCTCGCGCAGCCCGATGGCGATCTCGCCGTCCAGCACCAGGAAGAACTCGTCGGTCTCCAGGTGCACGTGCCACACGTGCTCGCCGTGGAACCGGGCGAGCCGGATGTCGTAGTCGTTGAGGTAGGCGATGATCCGCGGGCTCCACGGGGCGTCGAAGCCGTCCAGCGCGGACTTGAGGTCGATCGGGTTCGTGGTCATGGCACCCATCCTCGGCTCGACCCGACCGCACCACGAGTGCTAGGAATCGCACATGCCGCAAGAATTCTCGCACCGGGTCGCGGTGCTGGTCGACGAGGGCTCGAACCCGTTCGAGATGGGCGTCGCGACCGAGCTGTTCGGGCTGCGCCGCCCGGAGCTGGACCGCCGCTGGTACGACTTCGCGGTGTGCGCGGTGCGGCCGCGGGTGCGGATGCACCTGGGCATGTTCACCCTCTCCGACGTCGCCGGGCCGGAGGTCGCGGACGCCGCGGACACGCTGATCGTGCCCAACCGGCCCGATCCGGACGTGCCCGCCGCGCCCGAAGTGCTGGCCGTCATCGCCCGCGCGGCGCGGCGCGGGGCTCGGCTGGTGAGCTTCTGCACCGGCGCCTTCACCCTCGCCGAGGCGGGCGTGCTGGACGGCAGGCGCGCCACCACGCACTGGCGCTGGGCCGCGGAGTTCACCCGCCGTTTCCCGGCGGTGCGCCTCGAACCGGACGTGCTCTACGTCGACGACGACCCGGTGCTCACCGCGGCGGGCAGCGCGGCGGCGCTGGACCTGGGGCTGCACCTGATCAACCGGGACCACGGCGCCGAGGTCGCGAACGCGGTGAGCAGGCGGCTGGTGTTCACCGGGCACCGCGACGGCGGCCAGCGGCAGTTCGTGGAACGGCCGGTGCCGGACGTCGCGGACACCTCGCTGGCACCCGCGCTGGACTGGGCCCGCGCGCACCTGGACCGGCCGCTGACCGTGCCGGACCTGGCCGCCCGGCTCGCCACCAGCCCGGCGACGCTGCACCGGCGGTTCCGCGCGGAGCTCGGCACCACCCCGCTGGGCTGGCTCACGGCCGAGCGGGTCGCGCTGGCGTGCCGGCTCATCGAGCGCGGCTCGCTCAGCCTGGACCGGGTCGCCGCGGCCAGCGGGTTCGGCACGGCCGCGAACCTCCGCGCCCGGCTGCGCGAGCACACCGGGCTCAGCCCGTCCGCCTACCGCCGCCGCTTCGGCGCGAACCCGCCGGAGCCGGTGCCACCCCGGTCGACCGGATCGGCCGGTCGGGGAACCCGCGCGGCACCGAGGGCCTGATCCCCGGCGGACGGGCAGGAGGCGGCGGGGGCTGTCCGCCGCCGTCCCGCTACTCGTCGGCGAGCGGCTCCGCGCCGATCCCGCGCAGCATCAGCCCGCTCGCCGACGCCGCCAGCGCCGCCACCAGCAGGCCGAGCACGATCGGCACCAGGATCGACGGGGCCAGCGTGGTGCTCTGGTCCAGCACGTGGAGCAGCCCGAGGCTGACCCCGGTGCCTCCCGCGGTCGCCATCCCGGCCGCGACCAGCGCCGGCAGTGCCGCCTCGACGTGCAGGGCGCGGACCAGCACCCGGCGCTGCGTTCCGGCGGCGATCAGCGCCCCCAGCGTGCGGCGCCGGTCGACGACCGAGCCCGCCGCCGTGATCGCCGCGCTGGCCGCCGCGAGCACCGACGCGATCGACAACCCGATCACCGTGATCCGGTGCAGGTCGCCGGTCTGGACGTCCCCGGCGACGCTGCGCGACTCGATCGACTCGATGTCCGCACCGGGGATCGTGCGCGCCATGGCGGTGCGCACCTCGATCCGGTCCGCCTCGGTGGCCGGGAGCACGGACACCGTGGCCTGCTCCGAACCGTCCGCCGCGGGCACCGCGCCCGGGTCGATGAGCACGGTGTCCAGGTTCGGCTCGGCGATGACCGGGGTTCCGGGCGGCACCGGCACGGCGGGCGGCCGGTCGGCGCCACCGGTGCTCGGGGTGACGGTGAGTTCCGACGGCTGCGCCCCGCTCGGCACGTGGACGCCGGGCGGTCCCTCGCAGGAGGGCCGGAAGGGGGTCACCTCGCGAGCGGCGCGGCAGTCGATGACCAGCCCGAAGGTGGACGAGTCGCCGATCCCGCCGACCAGCACCTGCTCGTAGTCGGCGACGGTGGCCCGCACGCCCCGCGCCGCCAGTTCGTCGGTGAGGCGTTGGCGCAGTTCGGGTGCTCGGCTGCCGGGCACGTCCGCGAGGATCACGTCCTGCTCGTCCCAGCTGCCCATCGAAGAGGGCCCGGCGGTCATCGCGGGCAACGCCGTCAGCGCCATCGCCCCGGTGAACACCGCGAGCACCATGCCGGACGACGACCGGTAGGCGCTCTTCGGGTCGCTGACCAGCCGCCTGCCCGCCAGCAGCACCGAAGGGCCGCGCCACACCCGCGCGAACAGCCGGCCGATGGTGGCGGTGATCCAGGGTCCGACCAGCGAGAACGACCACACCACCGCGGCGATCGGCAGCACGAGCACCAGGAATCCCGCGCCGTCGTCGTACTTCACCATGCCGAGCACGAACAGCCCGGCGACCACCGCGATGATCAGCAGCCGCCACGCCTGGGGCCTGCCGCGCGGCTGCTCGGTGGCTGCGCTCAGCGGCGCGCGCACGACCCGCCCGGCGCCCAGCACGGACGAGGCCACCACCAGCGCCGGAACGCCGATCGCCACGCCCAGCACCGCCCAGGTCGACGGGGTGATGTCGCTGACGAACCAGGTGCCGTCGCCCCAGGGGACCATTGCGATGAGGTACCGCAGCGGCCAGGTCAGCAGCAGCCCGGCGGCGGTTCCGGCCACCGCGGCGAGCCCGGTCTCCGCGGCGACCGTCGAGACCACTTGGGACGGAGTCGCACCCGCCATCCGCAGCGACGCCATCCGGCGTTCCCGGCGCGCCGCGGTCAGCCGCGAGGCCGAGGCGACCAGCACGAGGCTGGGAGCCGCCAGTACGAACAAGCCGAACAACGCCATCGGTTGCAGCAGCAGGTCCTCGGACTCCGCCTGGATCGTCACCGAGGAGTACGGGTTGGCGACGGCGGCGGCCTCGTCCAGCGCGCCTCGCGGATGCCCGACGACGGCGACGAGCTGTTCCGGGTAGCGCAGCAGCCGCGGGTCGATCGTGCCCGCGATGCGCTGCGGGAAGCGGTCGGCCAGTTCGCCGTCGGGCAGCGCGGCCGCCTTCTCCGCGAGCGCCGGGGACAGCAGCGCCTCGCCGGGAGCCGGGAATTCCGGGGCCTTCCCACCGCCGGAGGCGCCGGAGACGTCCAGCCGAGTGATCATCTCGCCGCGCACGTAGTCCTGGGAGGCCAGTTCCACCCCGCCCGTCTCGGAGACGCCCTGGTGGCCCTCCTGCCAGGAGGAGCGATCGGTGCGCGCCTGCGCGGCGTGTGGCAGCGCCGTGAGGATCAGCACCAGCGCGGTCGCCACCATCACGCCGGCCGCGGTCAGGATCGCCGAGGTGCGGGTGCGGGGGTCGTGCCGCAGCACCCGCACGGCCAGCTGCAGCGGGTTCACCGGGCCACCGCCCCGCCGTGCGCGGTGACGTCGTCGGCGATGAGGCCGTCGCGGATCTCCACCACGCGGCTGCACCGGGCGGCCAGTTCGCGGTCGTGGGTGACCACGACGACCGCGGCGCCGGATCGGCTCGCGCCGTCGGCCAGCGCCCGCATCGTCGCCGCACCGGTGCGGGTGTCCAGCGCGCCGGTCGGCTCGTCCGCGAAGATCACCTTCGGTTCGTGCGCCATCGCTCGCGCGATCGCCACCCGCTGCGCCTGGCCGCCGGAGAGCCGGCCGGGCAGTCGTCCTTCCATGCCGCTCAGCCCCAGCTCGGCCAGCCATTCGCGGGCGGTTCTCGTGGCCGTGCGCCGGTCGGTGCCGCCGAGCAGCAGCGGCAGCGCCACGTTCTCCTCGGCGGTCAGCTCGCCGACGAGCATGCCCTGCTGGAACACGAAGCCGAACTCGTGCCGCCGCAGCTCGCTGCGCTTGGTCTCGGAGAGCTGGTCGACGCGGCGCTCGCCGAAGACGACCTCCCCGCGGTCCGGGCGCAGGATCCCGGCGAGCACGTGCAGCATCGTGGTCTTGCCGGAGCCGGACGGGCCCACGATCGCCAGCACCTCACCGGCTCGAACCTCGATGTCGGCGCCGCCCAGCGCCCAGTGCTCGCCGTACTGCTTCGCCAGGCCGCGGCCCGCCAGCACCGCCCGGCTCGCCGGTGTGCGCCCCTGCTGCATGTGTTGTTCCCCCTGGTCCCGATGCGCGCCGTGCGGCGCGGTCGCTGGTGCCGAAGTCGATCGGGAGGAACGTTCGCAGCGGACGAGGGGCGCGCACCTCATCCGACCGGCCGCGCGGGGTCGGCTGATCGGCCGGTGCTCCGGGGCCATCAGGCCGGGTGGAGCGTTCAGGTGTGCCGTCGCGTCGGGGTTTCCGGCCGGCTGCCGGCGCACCCCGAGCCGGGTCGGCGCCGCCCGGGCAGGACTCCGCGCGACGTCGCCGAACCCGTTCCGGGGAGGTGCTCGAATCCGGCGGGAACCCGTTGCGCCGCAACGGTTCGATGCACACCGCCGGTGCCGGTGCTACCCCGCCAGTTCGAGGTCTTCGAGGCTGCGCCGCGAGGTCTCCCGCACGCAGAAGAACGTGAACACCAGCGCCAGCGCGGCGAAACCGGCGAAGATGCCGAACACGGCACCCGCCCCGAACACGAGCAGCACCGGGAAGAACTGGGACACCAGCAGGTTCCCCGTCCAGTTCACGAACGACCCGACGCCGACGCCGAGGGTGCGCACCCGCAGCGGGAACTGCTCCGGCAGCAGCACCCACATCAGCGGGCCCCAGCTCAGCGAGAACGCCACCTTGAACACCGCCAGGCACAGCACCGCACCGGTCGCCCCGGCCGTTCCGGCGAGCAGTTCCGCGCCGAACAGCACCGCGAGCACGCTCATGCTCAGCAGCATCGCGGTGCCGCCGATCATGAGCAGCTTCTTGCGCCCCACCGCGTCCACCACCCGCGCCGTGATCAGCGTGGTGATGATGGACAGCGCGCCGAGCCCGACGCTGTTGAGCAGCGCGGCGCTGTCGCCGAACCCGGCGGCGCGCAGGATCGTCGGCGCGTAGTAGACGATCGTGTTGATGCCGATGAACTGCTGCAGCAGCGCCAGTCCGACGGCCACCAGCAGCGGCCTGCGCAGCGCGGGCGTGAGCAGTTCGCGCCAGCGGGCCCGGTCCTGCTCGGGTTCGGCGTCCTTGGTGCGGCGGATGTCGGCGAGCACCGATGCCGCCTCGTCCTCGCCGAGCTGCGCGCGCAGCACCCGCCGCGCCTCCTCGTCCCGGCCGTGCGCGACGAGCCAGCGCGGCGTCTCCGGCGAGCGGGACACCCCGAACAGCAGCAGCAACGACGGCACCAGCGCGAGGCCCAGCATCCACCGCCACGCGCCCCACGGCGACAGTGCCAGGCTCGTCACGTAGGCGACGAAGATCCCGATCGCGATCATCAGCTGGTTGAGGGTGGCGATGCCGCCGCGGTTGCGGGTCGGCGCCAGCTCGGACAGGTAGGTCGGCACCACCACCGAGGCGATGCCGACGGCGAGCCCGCCGAGCACCCGGGCCGCGACCAGCACCGCCACCGACGGGGCGAGCGCCATGCCGATCGCGGACACGCCGAACACGGCCGCGCCCAGCTGCAGGATCGGCCGCCGGCCCCAGCGCTCCGCGAGCGAGCCCGCCACCAGGCTGCCGAGGATCGCGCCGAACATCAGCGAGCTCACCACC
Source organism: Saccharopolyspora sp. NPDC047091 (assembly GCF_040643635.1). Taxonomy (NCBI): domain Bacteria; kingdom Bacillati; phylum Actinomycetota; class Actinomycetes; order Pseudonocardiales; family Pseudonocardiaceae; genus Saccharopolyspora; species Saccharopolyspora sp. NPDC047091. The sequence continues at coordinate 37,818 of NZ_JBEYUS010000031.1, read as the reverse complement.
AGGCCCTTCGTCCACGGGGTGAGCCCCAGCGCGGGCGTGAGGAACAGCAGCGAACCGGCCGCGATGCCCTGGTCGTACCCGGCGAGGATGCCGCCGAAGGAACCGAAGAAGAACACCGAGCGCGCCGCGGCGGACGAACTGGGCGAACGGGTCTCGGTCATGCACATCTCCACTTCCGGCGGCGGGATCGGATGGTCCCGGCGGATCGGTGCGATGGAGCGTGGCACCGGCCACCATTTCCGTCAACACTCGGTCAGATTCCGGGACGGATTTTTGACCGACTCCGGTCGTAATTCGGCCGGGCGGCGGATACGCTGCCGCCATGTCCGACGCCGCACCGACCGCGCTGCACCGGCTGCGCCAGAGCAACGCCGAACGGGTCCTCGGTTGCCTGCGCAGGCACGGCGAGCTGAGCCGCGCCGAGGTCGCCGAGCACAGCGGGCTGTCCCGCACCACGCTGTCGGCGATCCTCGGCGACCTGATGCGCCGCGGCCTCGTGGTGGAGACGGAACGTCCGCCGTCGAACCGGCGCGGACGTCCCACGAGCGGGCTGGTGCTCAACCCGGCCGCGGGCCAGTACCTGGGGATCGAGTTGGGCCGCAACCGGATCCGGCTGGTGCTCGCCGACGCCTCGCACCAGGTGCGGGCCCGGCACGAACTGCCCTACGGCGCGGCGCGGTCGGCTGCGGAACGGCTCGCGCTGGCCGAGCGGGCCGTCCGGGACACCGCGCGGCGGCACGGCATCACGCTGGACGCCCTCGCCGGGATCGGCGTCGGTTCCACCGGCCCGGGTGAGCTGGTACTCGCCGACGCCGGCGGACTGCCCGGTGCGCTGCGCGGGCGGGAAGTGGTCGCCGACGGGCTGGCCCGCGCGTTCGGGGCACCGGTGGGCGTGGACAACAACACCCGGCTCACCGCGCTCGCCGAGGCGACCTGGGGCGCGGCCGCCGGGGCTTCGGACCTGCTGTACGCGCACTTCTCGCACGGCGTCGGCGGTGGCCTGATCGTCGGCGGCCAGCTGATCCGCGGTGCGGGCGGCGTGGCCGCGGAGCTCGGGCACCTGTGCGTGGACGAGTCCGGACCGGAGTGCTGGTGCGGCGGTCGCGGCTGCCTGGAGCGCTACGCCTCGGTGCCCGCCGTGCTGCGCGCCGCCGGGCACCGGCGCTGGCCGATGCTGCGGGACGCCCTCGGCGGTGTCGCCGAACCCGGCGCTGCGCGGGCCGTCGAAGACGGTGCGCGGGCCGCCGAACGCGATGCGCGGGCCGCCGATCAGGGCGCGGCGCGGGCCGCGGAACGCGAAGCGGTGCGAGCCGCCGGTGCGCACGCGGGCACGGCGCTGGCCGCGATGTGCACCGCGGTCAACGCGGGGCGCGTGGTGCTCGGCGGGGAGCTCGCCGAGCTGGGCGAGGTCTTCCTCGGCCCGCTGCGGGAATCCTTCGACCGGCGCGCGATGCGCTCGCTGCGCGGCGGCGTCGAGTTCGACCGCGCCACCACCGCGCCGTGGGGCGGCGCGCTCGGCGGGCTGGCGCTCGCCCTGCACGAATCCCCGCTGCTGGCGCGGTATCCGCTGCCCGCGGGCTCGGAACCGGCCGCTCCCGCCGACGCCGGATCCGGCAGCTGACCCTTCCCCGACGACCAGACCCCTCTCCCGACGACCCGCCCCTCCCCGACCAGGAGTTCCACCGTGCCGCGCAACGTCCTGTTCCTGATGACCGACCAGCACCGCATCGACACGCTGGGCTGCTACGGCGACCCGTCGGCGGTGCACACTCCGAACCTGGACGCGCTCGCCGCGGGCGGCACCCGGTTCGCGAACTGCTTCACCCCCACCGCGATCTGCACGCCCGCGCGCGCGAGCCTGCTCACCGGGTACGCGCCGTTCCGGCACAAGCTGCTGGCGAACTACGAGCGCAACGTCGGCTACCTGGAGGACCTGGCGCCGGACCAGTTCACCTTCGCCGAGCGGCTCGCCGAGCGCGGCTACAACCTGGGGCTGCTCGGCAAGTGGCACGGCGGGGTGCGGCGCAACGCCGCCGACTACGGCTTCCAGGGCCCGGACCTGCCGGGCTGGCACAACCCGGTGGACCACCCGGACTACCTGGCGTACCTGGCGGAGCACGGGCTGCCGCCGTACGCGATCCGCGACGAGGTGCGCGGGACGGCGCCGAACGGCAACCCCGGCAACCTGCTCGCGGCGCGGTTGCAGCAGCCGGTGGAGGCGACCTTCGAGCACTACCTGACGACCCGCACCATCGAGATGCTGCACCGGTTCGCCGCCGATGAGTCCACTTCGGACACACCGTTCTTCTTGGCCACGCACTACTTCGGCCCGCACCTGCCGTACCTGCTGCCGGACCACTACTACGACATGTACGACCCGGACGAGATCGAGCTGCCGCGCTCGGTGCTGGAGACCTTCGAGGGCAAGCCGCCGGTGCAGCGCAACTACAGCGAGCACTGGGCGTTCGACACGATGTCGCCGGAGGAGAGCCGCAAGCTCATCGCCGTCTACCGCGGTTACGTGACGCTGATCGACGAGCAGGTCGGCCGGTTGCGCCGCGCGCTCGACGAACTCGGCCTGGCCGACCGCACCTCGATCATGTTCACCGCCGACCACGGCGAGTTCACCGGCGCGCACCGGCTGCACGACAAGGGCCCGGCGATGTACGACGACATCTACCGCATCCCCGGCATCGTCTCGGTGCCCGGGGAGCCGCCGCAGGTGCGGGACGAGTTCGTCAGCCTCACCGACTTCACCGCCACGATCCTGGACCTCGCAGGGGAGGACCCGTCCCCCGCCGTGGACAGCCGCAGCCTGCTGCCGCTGGTGCGCGGCGAGCACCCGGAGTGGGCGCCGGACCTGGTCGCCGAGTACCACGGCCACCACTTCCCGTACCCGCAGCGGATGCTGCGCGGCGCCCGCTACAAGCTGGTGGTCAACCCCGAATCGCACAACGAGCTCTACGACCTGGAACTCGACCCGGACGAGCTGCACAACCGCTACGAGCAGCCCGAGGTCCGCGAGATCCGCAACGCGATGCTGCGCCGCCTCTACGAGCTGCTGCGCGAGCGCGGCGACAACTTCTACCACTGGATGACCAGCATGTACCCGGTCGGCGAAACCGACTACGACCCGACGCTGAGCTCGTTCTGACACCCGGAACGGAGAAGAGCCCCGGCGGATCGCACCGCCGGGGCTCCGTCTCGGAACAGGTCAGCCGTCGAAACGACCGGCCTTCACCGCACCGACGAAAGCCGACCACTGGCCGGCCGTGGCGGTGAAGTACCCCGCCGCTCGATCCTTGGTGTCACGGACGGCCGCGCCATCGGCGACCCGTCCGACCTCGACGCAACTGGTCTGCTGAGCTGACCTGCTGGACTTGCGCCAGCCGCGAGGCTCGGTGCTCATGATGCTCCTTCCAGCTCGGTGATTCGCCGAGCTCGGAACCTGTCGGACGAGACTCGAACGGCGAGGAGCCCCGCCGGATCGCATCGCCGGGGGATAGTCGAGCGGTTCAGCCGTCGAAACGGCCGCTCTTCACGGCACCGACGAACGCCGACCACTGGCCGCCCGTCGCCGTCAAGAAACCGGCCGGGCGGTCCTTCGTGTCACGAACCGCGGCACCACCGGCCGACCGGCCGACCTCGACGCAGTTCGTCTGCTGGGCCGACCTGCTGGACTTGCGCCAACCGCTGGGCTGCCTGATCATGATGCTCCTTCCAGCTCGGCGGAATCATCAGTCGATGATCCCGAACTCCCCGGCGCATCCGCACGCCCAACCGGACGAAACGAGCACCACCGCTGGACGACTCGCGCTCCGCGGAAAGGAAAAGGCCCCGACGGATTCGCTTCGCCGGGGCACCTGCTCGAAGTGGTTCAGCCGTCGAAGCGACCGGACTTGACCGCACCCACGAACGCCGACCACTGACCGGCCGTCGCCGTCAGGAAACCGGCCGCACGATCCTTCGTGTCGCGGACCGCGGCGCCGTCCACAACCCGACCGACCTCGACGCAATCGGTCTGCTGGGCCGACCTGCTGGACTTGCGCCAGCCGCGAGGCTCAGTGCTCATGATGCTCCTTCCGGTTCAGTGCAACGTCACTCGGTGATCTCTTCGGCCGACCTGGTCCTACAACCGGATCGACCGGAGCCCGCAGGACGAGTCTCATCCTCGCTTGGTCATCTTTCCTGGAACACGGTTCGCGATCACGAGCCGACGAGATGCCGGGGGCATTCCTGCTGGGGCCGCGGAATGCCCCCGGCTTCCTCCCTCGCGCACACCCCGAATCGGGGCTTTCGGGTCGCTGCGGACAGGAGGCCCCTGCCTCCACACGGATCAGCGGCCCCGCGTGGATCAGGAGACTTTCAAGGGGTACTAGCTATTCGTCGTCATCGATGTCCGCGCCTCCCACCGGCGCACGCTCCGAAATCAGAATCCCGTTGCACGTTCCGCACGTCGGGGCCATGCACCAGCCCTGTTCCGAAATCTCCTGCTCCAACGCCACCGACACGTCACACACCGACATGCCCTCGGCCTGACCGTTGTAGCGCCTCCCCCGGAACGCGTGCCGGATTCCGTCACCCGCCGGGCGCCAGAAGTGCCACCCCGGATCCGGCTCCAGCGGACTCACGCCGCCGCCTGCCGAATTCCCGCGCACCCCGGCCCCTCCCGCAACCGATGCCGACCCCGCCCCCGCTTCCACGCAGGCACTTCGACGGAGATCGCCGAGATCGGAGCCGGGGCCGGTGCATCCGGGTCAGCCGTCGGCCACACCACCGCGTCCCCGTCCTCGAAGGCCGCACCGGCCCGGCACGGCTCCGGCAACACCCCCGACGCCACGATCCCCGCAACATCCGCGACAGGTGGATCGACCACCGGTTCATCCCACGCGAACAAGCTCACCGGACGCGGCACCGCCACACCCACCCGCAGCGCACACATCGGGCAGACCTCGCGATCCGCCACACCATCCGGACACACCGCCCGACGCGTGAACACCGGCCCGTACACCCACGCACCACACGCCGACGGCAACGCACCACCACCCCGACGCGTCACCACGTGCCACCGCGTATCCACCGGACCCCACGACGCAGCCCACACCCACATCACCGACCACCTCCGACGACTTCGGCGGCCGTGCCGCTAGCTAGTTCCTGCTGCGCAAGCCGCTGAACTTGATCTGACACGTGGCCTCCCTGCGTAGGTCCCCTCGGTCGTAGCTGGTACAACTTCCGCCACCAGAACTGACCCGACTTCGCAGAAGCATTTCAACTTGAAATTCAAGTTGAAATGATTCGTTCGGGTGATGGGACCGTCTTGAGCCAAGGGGGCAAGATTGACGACCATGAACCCACCGAGCCCGGCGGTGTGCCGTCTGCTTCTCGGCCGTGAACTCCGACAACTCCGCGACGCCGCAGGCGTCACGCGCGACGAGCTCGGCAAACGAACAGGCTGGACAGGAAGCAAGGTCAGCCGAGTCGAGCAAGGTCAGGCCACGCTGCAAGTCACCGAAGTCGACAAGCTGCTGACGTTGTTCAACGTGAAGGACGCCGACTCGGACCGGGTCCGTGCACTTGCACAACAAGCACGCAAGCGCGGGAGCTTCGGGAAGGTGCCCGACTGGTCGAGGCAATACCTCGGCTTGGAGTCAGACGCGGACACGCTGACCATCTGGGATGCCGAGCTGATCCCAGGACTGGTTCAGACCGAAAGCTACGCCCGTGCGGTGGTCTCGACGTCAGTCGTTGTGGCCACGGCCGATATCGATCAAACGGTCAAGGCGCGACTGCGGAGACAGCACCTCGTCACCAGACCCGAACCACCCCAGCTGAATATCATCCTCGGAGAAGCCGCCCTCAGACGTGAGATCGGCGGCCCGGCAGTGCTCCGCGAGCAACTGCTTCACCTGCGCACCATCGCCACGCTGCCTCACGTGACTCTCCAAGTGCTGCCGTTCAAATCCGGCGAGCACGCCGCGCTGGGCACCTCGTTCACGCTACTTCGCCTGAACCTGGAGGGCGTCGCCTTCACCTACGCCTACCTCGAAGACCTCACACGGGCGGATTGCCTGGACGGCGACCAACACGTGCAGGTGTACGAGCTGGTCGCCGAGCGACTGCGGATCGCTGCACTCGGTCAGCGTGAGACACTGGAGACGCTCGATAGGGCGATCCGTGAACTGCCGAGTGAGGAAGCGACGTGACGACGCTCAAGGACGAACGCAGCGCCACCTGGCACAAGAGCAGCCGCAGCAGCGGCGGCGCGAACAACTGCGTCGAACTCGGCGCTCAAGACCACACCTGGCACGCCATCCGTGACAGCAAGGACCCGCACGGCCCGGCCCTGTCTCTGAGTCACGACACCGTGGTCTCGCTCATCGGTGCAGTTAAAGCGGGACGCTTACCTCACGCAGAATAAGACGCTTCCTTGTGAATCCTCGCTTGCTCCGGCAGGCGAGGATTTCTCTATCTACGTCAAGGCGCGCCTTCGGCGACGTAGGCGGATCTTTCCAGCGCTGCGCTGCGCCACCGGCGCACGCTGGTCGGCGAAACCCGGGTAAGGCGAACAGCCCGTCCGTCCCGAGGTATCGAGTCGGACGGGCCGGGCCGCGGGATCACCAGGCGACGGGCAGCGACTTCAGGCCGTAGACGAAGTGGTACGAGCGGAACTCGATCTCGTCGTCGGGGATGGCGGTGCGCAGCTCCGGGAACGCCCGCAGCAGCGCGGGGAACGCGATGCGCATCTCCATCCGGGCCAGCGGCGCGCCGAGGCAGTGGTGGATGCCGTGGCCGAAGCCGATGTGGTTCGTCGGTTTGCGGGTGATGTCGAGCGCGTCGGGATCGTCGACCAGTTCCGGATCCCGGTTCGCCGCGGGCAGCGCGAACACGACCATCTCCCCGGCGGGGATCACCTGGCCGGCGATCTCCACCTCGGTGGTGGTCACCCGCGGCGTGCCGGAGTGCACGATGCTCAGCCAGCGCATCAGCTCCTCCACCGCGGGCGCCACCCGCTCCGGGTCGTCGCGCACCAGCGCCAGCTGGTCGGGGTGGCGCAGCAGCGCGAGGGTGCCGAGGCCCAGCATGTTGGAGGTCGTCTCGTGCCCGGCGAGCAGCAGCAGGCTCGCGATGCCGGTCAGGTCCGGGGTCTCCAGCTCGTGGCCGTGCTCGCGCACCAGCATGCCGAGCATGTCCTCGCCCGGATCGGCCTGCGCGCGTTCGACGAGTTCGCGCATGTACGCCCGCTGCGCGAGGCTGGCCTGCCGCCGCACGTCCTCGGGCAGCGAGGTGTCCAGGATCGTGCCGGTGCGGGTCTGGAACTCGTCGCGGTCGGCGTAGGGCACGCCCAGCAGCTCGCAGATCACCAGCGAGGGCACCGGCAGCGCGAAGTCGGTCACCAGGTCGCGCGGAGCACCGGCCCGGCGCATCGCGTCCAGGTGCTGGTCGACGATCTCCACGATGCGCGGTTCGAGCCGCCGCATCCGGCGCACCGTGAACTCGGGGGTGAGCATCTTGCGCAGCCGGGTGTGCTCCGGCGGGTCGTAGCCCAGCAGGTTGCCGCGGCGCAGCTCCGCCGCCTCCTCCGGGGACAAGTCGCTGTTCGGCCGCTGCCAGCCGTTGCTGAAGGTCTCCGTGTCGCCGAGCAGCGCGCGGACGTCCGCGTGCCGGGTGACCAGCCAGGCGCGGGCGCCGAACGGGGTGGCGACCTGGGTGACGCCGTCGTTCTCGCGGGCCGCGGCGAGGTCGGGAACCGGGTCGAACCCGTTGCGCCGCATGTGCAGGGGCAGGGCGGGAGTGGTGGCCGGGCTGTCCGTCGCAGAGGACATGGGCGCTCCTGGTGTCGGAAGGGGAACCCGACCCACGCTACCTAACCGAGAGTCGACTCTCACTTAATCCGGCTGTGAACTTCCTGAGAGCTCACCCCGACCCGACCGGCCACCCACCGAGCCGAAGGTGAGTGGCCCACCCGCCCAACAGGAATGGTCAAGCGACCCACTCACCCAACATGCCGATTCAGGTGAGTGGCCCACCCGCCCAGCGGGGTTGGTCGAGCGGGCCACTCACCTAGGTCGTCAGCGGCGCGGCCGCTGGCATCCCGCAGCGAGGGAACAGCCGAGGTTCCGCCACTCCACCACCGCGCGACCGAAGCAGCAGAAACTCAGCACTCCGAAGCCGTCGAGGCTTCGCCCGGCGGGCACGGCAGTTCCGCTCCCCCCGCCCGGCTGCCGTCGAGCAGCAGTGCCAGGTAGCGCCGCCAGCCGCACGATTCGCCGGTGGCGCGCTCCGCCACCCCGGTCGTCGCGGTCGCCAGCACCATCACCACCACGGCGGTGAGGTCGCGCTCCCCCAGTTCCGCGCGCACCCGCCCGTCGCGCTGGGCACGCCGCAGCACCTCCCCCATCGTCGCCAGGAACCTCGGCAGCACGTCGGACATCGTCACGCCGGTTTCGTGCACCGCGTTCAGCAGCGCTCCGTTGCGCACCACCGTTTCAAGGCTCTCCTCCAGGCCGCGGCGCAGGCCGAGCCACGCGTCGGGTTCGGCGGCGGCCTCGGCGAGCAGCGGCTCGACCTCCTCGGTGAAGTACTGGTCGAACACGGCCGCCACCAGCTCCCGCCGGCCCGCGAACCGGCGGTACAGCGTGGCGAGCCCCACCTCGGCACGCCGGGCCACGTCCTCCAGCCGGATCGCCGGGCCGCGCTCCGCGAGCTCCGCGCGCGCGGCGGCCAGGATCCGCCGGTGGTTGCGCTGGGCGTCGGAGCGCAACGCGCGCCGCTGCGGGTTCTCCGGATCGGACATGGCCAACAGCATGCCGGACCGCCCCGCACCTGCCGGGACGAGGGCGAACACGTGCACGGCGCGATCACCGGCCCGGTAACCTCACGGCCAGCGAACCCGGCCGCGCAGGCCGGACCCAGATCCCCGGATTCGACGGCCGGACGCGACATGCGGCCAGGAAGGAACTCACGTGAGCACGCAGGTGGAAACGGCCGAATTCCAGGCCGAGGCGCAAAAACTGCTGCAGCTGATGGTGCACGCCATCTACTCGAACAAGGACACGTTCCTGCGGGAGCTCATCTCCAACGCCTCCGACGCGCTGGACAAGCTGCGGTTGGCCTCGTACCAGGACAAGGACCTCCAGGTCGACACCGAGGACCTGCACATCTCGGTGGAGCCGGACCGCGAGCAGCGGACCCTGACGATCCGCGACAACGGCATCGGGATGTCCAAGGACGAGGTGCGCGACCTGATCGGCACCATCGCGAAGTCGGGCACCGCGGAACTGCTGCAGGAGCTCAAGGACACCTCCGACGGCGCCGCCGCGCAGGAGCTGATCGGCCAGTTCGGCCTCGGCTTCTACTCCAGCTTCATGGTCGCCGACAAGGTCACCCTGCTGACCCGCAAGGCCGGCGAGGACGCGGCGACCCGCTGGGAGTCCAGCGGTGAGGGCACCTACACCATCGAGACCGTCGACGAGGCCCCGCAGGGCACCGCGGTCACGCTGCACCTCAAGGCGGAGGACCAGGAGGACCGGCTGCTGGACTACGCCGACACCCGGACCCTCACGCAGATCATCAAGAAGCACTCCGACTTCATCGCGTGGCCGATCCGGATGGAGGTGGACAAGCCCGGCGCCGAAGGGGAATCCACCACCGAGGTGGAGACCGTCAACTCGATGAAGGCGCTGTGGGCCCGCCCGAAGGGCGAGGTCGAGCAGGCCGAGTACAACGAGTTCTACAAGCACATCAGCCACGACTGGAACGACCCGCTGGAGACGATCCATCTGCGGGCCGAGGGCACCTTCGAGTACCAGGCGCTGCTGTTCATCCCGTCGACCGCGCCGTTCGACCTGTTCTCCCGGGACCAGAAGCGCGGCACCCAGCTCTACGTCAAGCGCGTGTTCATCATGGACGACTGCGAAGAGCTGATGCCGGAGTACCTGCGGTTCGTCAAGGGCGTCGTGGACGCGCAGGACCTGTCGCTGAACGTGTCCCGCGAGATCCTGCAGCAGGACCGCCGCATCCAGATGGTGCGCCGCCGCCTGGTGAAGAAGATCCTCAGCACGGTGCAGGAGATCCAGGCGAACGACGCCGAGCGCTACGCCACGTTCTGGGACAACTTCGGGCAGGCCGTGAAGGAGGGCATCGTCGGCGACCCGGACAACGCGGAGCTGGTGCTGGACATCTCCTCGTTCGAGTCGACGCACCACGAGAGCGACAAGACGACGCTGCGCCAGTACGTGGAGCGGATGCCGGAGGACCAGGAGGTCATCTACTACATCACCGGCGGCTCCCGCACCAAGATCGAGAACTCGCCGCACATCGAGGCGTTCCGGGACAAGGGCGTCGAGGTGCTGCTGCTGAGCGACCCGATCGACGAGATGTGGGTCGAGTCGGTGCCGGAGTTCGACGGCAAGCGCTTCCAGTCCATCACCAAGGGCGAGGTCGACCTCGACGAGAAGTCCGAGGAGGACTCCCAGCAGCAGGAGGAGTTCGCCGGAGTCCTGTCCTGGATGGGCGAGGCGCTGTCCGAGGACATCAAGGAGGTGCGGCTGTCCTCCCGGCTCAGCAGCTCCCCCGCGTGCATCGTCGGCGACAACCACGACATGACGCCGACGCTGGAGAAGATGTACCGGGCGATGGGCCAGCAGGTGCCGCGGGTCAAGCGCATCCTGGAGATCAACCCGTCGCACCCGCTGGTGACCGGGCTGCGGTCCGCGCACGCCGCGGACGGCGAGCGGGCCGACCTGGCGGAGACGGCGCAGCTGCTCTACGGCATGGCGCTGCTCGCCGAGGGCGGTGAGCTCCGCGATCCGGCGAAGTTCACCTCGCTGCTCGCGAACCGCCTCGCCAGCACGCTCTGATCGTCGAGGTGGGCGGCCCGTCCCGGCGGGTCGCCCACCCGGGCGTCAGACCCGCGCGGTCTCGTCGCGGAGTTCGCGGAGTTCGCGGAGTTCGCTGATTTCTCCGCGCAGCGCCTGGACTTCCGCCAGCAGCGCCGCCATCGTGGCGCTCTCGTCCGCGGCGCGTTCCCGGTCCTCCTGACCCACCTGGGTCTCCATCGCGCTGACGGCGACGGCGATGAACAGGTTGAGCACGGTGAACGTGGTGACCGCGATGTAGGCGACGAAGAAGATCCACGCGATGGGGCGCTCGGCCATCACTTCGCGGGCCACGTCGGACCAGGCCTCCCCGGTCATCACCTGGAACAGGGTGAACAGCGAATTGCCCAGGTCGCCGAAGTACTCGGGCGCCACGTCGCGGTACAGCGTGGTGGCCAGCACCGAGGACACGTAGAGGATCAGCGCGAGCAGCGCCGCGATGGAGGCCATGCCGGGCAGCGCCGCCAGCAGCGCGGACACCACGCGGCGCATCGTCGGCACCACCGAGATCAGCCGCAGCGCCCGCAGCACGCGCAACGCCCGCAGCACGTCGAACGGTCCGGTGGCCGGCGCCAGCGCCACCCCGACGATCACCAGGTCGAAGCAGTTCCACGGGTCGCGGAAGAACCGGCCGCGGTGCACGTACAGCCGGGCGAGGAGCTCGACGACGAACACGGCCATCGCGGTGCGGTCGATCGCGTGCAGCGGGGTGCCGTAGCGGTCCAGCAGGTGCGGCACCGTCTCCAGGCCGAGGGTGATCGCGTTGACCACGATCACGCCGATGATGAACGCGTGGAACCGGGGCGCTTCGACGACGTTCTCGACGCGCTCGCGCACGCTCATGGTGGTTCTCCCGCCGGACTGACTCCATTTCGGACGGTGATCAACTTAGCGCCCGCCGAACACGGCCCACGTCCGGGGGATCACTCAACGTGACGCGGCCCCCACTCCCGGCAGCGGGAGCGGGGGCCGTGCGCGCGGAGCGAACCTGCCCGGCAGATCGTGTCCGTTTCCTGTCAGCGGCGAAGCCGCTGAGCGGCGACCACCTGATCAACCGGACCACCCGCGGGTTCTCAGCTGCCTTCTCGCGAGGACAGCTTTTCCCTCGTGGCGGAGCCACTCGGGAAAAAGATCCCGCAGCGAGAAGGCAGCTGAGGTTCCGCCACCCCATTGCTACGCAACAGGAGCCCGGAGAGCCCCGATCAGAACGTCGCCGTGTCGATGACGAAGCGGTAGCGGACGTCGCTGGCCCGAACCCGCTCGTAGGCCTCGTTGACCTGGTCCGCGGCGATGACCTCGATCTCGGCGCCGATGCCGTGCTCGGCGCAGAACTCCAGCATCTCCTGCGTCTCCGGGATGCCGCCGATCATCGATCCGGCCAGCGACTTGTTCCCGGCGATCAGCGAGAAGGCGTTGTAGGACAGCGGGGTCCCGGGCGCGCCCACGTTCACCATCGCGCCGCCCGGCCGCAGCAGCGACAGGTAGGAGTCGACCGGGATCTCGGCGGAGACGGTGTTGAGGATGAGGTCGAACCGTCCCTTGAGGACGTCGAAGGTCGCCTCGTCCGAGGTGGCGTGGTAGTCGGACGCGCCGAGGCGCAGCCCGTCCTCCTTCTTCTTCAGGCTCTGGCTGAGCACGGTCACCTCGGCGCCCATCGCGGCCGCGATCTTGACGCCCATGTGCCCGAGCCCGCCGAGGCCGACGACGGCGACCTTCTTGCCGGGGCCCGCGTGCCACTGGTTCAGCGGGGAGTAGGTGGTGATGCCGGCGCACAGCAGCGGGGCGGCGACGTCGAGCCCGATCCCGTCGGGGATGCGGCACACGAACGCGTCGCGGACGACGACCTGCTTGCTGTAGCCGCCGTAGGTGTTCTCGCCGTCGAAGCCGACGCCGTTGTAGGTCTGCACGTTGCCGCGCACGCAGAACTGCTCGGTGCCGGCCCGGCAGGGGTCGCACTCGCCGCAGGAGTCGACCATGCAGCCGACGCCGACGCGGTCGCCGACCTGGTGCGCGGTGACGGCGGAGCCGACGGCGGCGACGGTGCCCGCGATCTCGTGACCCGGGACCATCGGGAAGATCGCGTCGCCCCACTCCTCGGCGGCCTGGTGCAGGTCGCTGTGGCAGATGCCCGCGTAGGCGATGTCGATCAGGACGTCGTCCGGGCGCAGGTCGCGACGGTCGATCACGGTGCGTTCCAGGGGTGCACCGGCGCTCGGTGCGGCCATGGCGGGTGTGGGAGCCACTGCGGCCTCCTGTTCCTGTGTTCGGTGATCATCCGCATTGCCGGATGCGCATGTGTTCCCCTAAAGTAAGAGACCACTTACATCGCACGCAACCGATACCGTTGTGAGCTGCCTTATGCCCCGCGCCTACCACCACGGCGAGCTCCGGACCGCGCTGGTCCGCGCCGCTCGCGAGCTGCTCGCGGAACGCGGCGACTACTCCGTCGCCGAAGTCGCCCGCCGCTGCGGCGTGAGCTCGGCCGCGCCCTACCGGCACTTCCCGGACCGCGCCGCGCTGCAGGCCGAGGTCGCGATCACCGTGGCCCGCGAACTGCGCGCCGAGGTCACCGCCGCGATCGCCGAGCACGACGACCCCGACCGGCGGCTCGCCGAAGCGGCCGCCACCTACACCGGCCACTCGATCCGGCACCGGGCGGGCCTGCACGTGGTGTTCGCGGAACCGCTGAACGGGGACCGGTTCCCGGAGCTGCGCCGGGCGGCCCGCGAACTCATCGACGAATACCTGGTGCTGTGCTTCGCGTCCGCCCCGTCCGCGCAGCAGGCGCTGCTGCTGATGGAGCAGCTGCTCACCCAGGCGCACGGCTACGCCACCTTCTACCTCGACGGCGTGCTGTCCCTGCAGGGCTACGACGTGGCCGTGGTCTGCCGGAAGTCCGCGGAAGCCGCCATGACCACCATCACCGGCGCCCGGCGCACCTGACCCCCCGGCAGGCGCGTCAGCGGCGCGGCGGCACCCGCGGTTCCAGGAACTCGGCGGTGCTGCCGCTCATCAGCGCCGCCAGGTAGAACGTCATGTCCTCCACCGGTTCCCGCCGGGGGTTCGCCGCCCAGGTCTCGACCGTCCCGACGAACGCGTGGGACAGGAACGCCAGCAGGTAGTCCGGCGGGCAGTATGCCGCGTCGATGCGCGCCCCCAGCACCGCGAAGTCCTCGGCGAGCAGGCCGCTCAGCAGCCGGCGGCAGCGCGGCCGGAACCCGGCGCCCTCCGGCCCGCGGCACAGCAGCGGCAGCAGCTCCGCGTGCTCCTCGACGACCGCGAGGACCGCCCCGATCCGCGACGTGAGCACCGGGTACAGCCCGGCGTCCCGGCCCGCTTCCCGTTGCGCCGCGCGGAAAGCGGCGCACAGCTCGTCGAGCACCCGCGTGCGCAGCGACTCCAGGTAGGAGCCGATGTCCGCGTGGTGCCGGTAGAACGTGGTGCGCCCGACCCGGGCGCGCCGCACCAGCGCGGAGACGGTGATCGCGCCGACGTCGGACGCGGCACCGAGCTCGACCAGCGCACCCCGCAGTGCAACCTCCACCCGGCCCGGTCCGCGAACGACGTCCTGCACCGGCCCATCGTCCCACCGGGCGCGGTGGGCGGGTCCGCCGCGCCTCGCCGACCTGCGCGGTGGAACATCTGGCACCGATCTGTTCCGCCTCAGCCCGGCACCGCGCCCGGACGTCGGGACACTGGCGGCCGGTGAGCGCGCAGGCCCGCGGACTCCGGGCCACCGTTCCGCGTTCCGGAACCCGAGGAGGACCATGCCCCACGACGTCGAAGCGATCCACGACCTCGCGCCCGTCGTCGACCGGCTGCCCGGCGAACCGGTGCCGTACTACCTCGCCAGCGGCGAGGGACGGCGCTACGAGATCGACGGCGTGCTGTGGACCGTGATCGCCCGCGCCGCCGACACCGGCGGCCTGTTCGACGCCGCCTTCGTCAGCGGCGGACGCGGCGCGGAAGTGCCGTGGCACGCGCACGCCGCCGAGCAGCGCTCGTTCCACGTGTTCGACGGCAGCGTGCAGGTGTGGCTCGGCGACCGCAGCCGCGTTCTCACCCGCGGCGACTCCCTGCACGTGCCGCCGGGGACACCGGTGGCCTTCCGGATGCTGGCGCACGTGACCCGGCTGCTCACCTGGGCGGCACCGGGTGGTTCGCTGGCGCTCGTCGAACGGCTCGGCACCCCGGCGCGGCGGCACGTGCACTCCGGGCGCACCGAGGTCACCACCTCGGCGCGGCAGCGGGCCGAGGCGGGCGCACCGCTGGGCATCACCTTCCCGGACGCGGCGCGCGCGGACGCCGGCGACGAGTGGGACGCGGCGCTGCCCGGCGGCGCGCTGCCCTACTTCCTGCGGCGCGGGGAGGGTGATCGGCGGGAGACCGGGGACGCGCTGAACACGTTCCTGGCACGCGGCGCGAACACCGGCGGCCGCTACTTCGCCGTCGACACCCTCGGCGGGCGCTCCGAGTACTTCATCCGGCACTTCCACCGGCTGCACACCGAGAACTTCCTGTGCGTGTCCGGCCGGATCCGGTTGTACGTGAACGGGCGGGAGGTGCTGCTGACCGAAGGGGACTTCGTGCACGCCCCGGCGGGCACCGTCCACACGTTCGCGTTCGAAGCGCACCACACCCGGATGCTCGGCATCCTCACCTCCGACGTGTTCGAACCGTTCTTCGATCTCACCGGCCGCCCCACCGAGCTGCACGTGCACCCGGACGGCCCCGCCTCCCTGGCGGTGGACCCGGCGGAGCTGGCCGCCACCGACCTGGACCTCGTGGTCGTCGGGCCGCCGCCGGAGCGCGGGAAGGCGATCGGCGACTGATCCCGCATCCGGGGGAATCACGCGGTGCACCGCTTCCCCGGTGCGGCGCCGGTCGGGTTCGCTGGGTGCCGGACGCGCCGTCACAGGCGACGGCGCGCGGTGTTCCGGGAGGCTCGTCCATGTCCCAGACGCTCGGAGATGACCAGACGCGCGAAGCGAACCAGACGTCCCAGGGAGACCCGGCGGCGCGGCAGGGCTGGGAGACGCGGCCACCCGCCGCGAAGTCCGCGGCCCGCACCCGCGCCGAGGCCTGGCTCGCCGAATTCGAAGCGGCCCTCACCGCCCGCGACCCGGACCGGGCGGCCGCGCTGTTCGCCACCACCTCGTTCTGGCGCGACCTGGTCGCGTTCACCTGGAACCTCAAGACCGTCGAGGACCGGGACGGCGTCGCCGACCTGGTCCGCGCCACCGCCGCCGACACCGGCGCCCACGACTTCCACCTCACCGCGGAACCCACCGAAACCGACGGCGTCGTCGAGGCGTGGCTCGGCTTCGAGACCACGGCCGGTCGCGGACGCGGGCACCTGCGGCTCGTCGACGAGGGCGCCTGGACGCTGCTGACCACGCTGCACGAGCTCAAGGGCCACGAGGAACCGAGCGGGCACCGCCGCCCGAAGGGCGCCGAGCACGGCGCCGACCCGGACCGCACCACCTGGCGCGAATCCCGCGACGCCGAAGCGGCGGAGCTCGGCCGCACCCGCCAGCCGTACGTGGTGGTCGTCGGCGGCGGCCAGGGCGGCATCGCGCTCGGCGCCCGGCTGCGCCAGCTCGGGGTGCCGCACGTGGTGCTCGACGCGCACGCCCGGCCCGGCGACCAGTGGCGCGGCCGGTACAAGTCGCTGTGCCTGCACGACCCCGTCTGGTACGACCACCTGCCGTACCTGGACTTCCCGCGGAACTGGCCGGTGTTCGCACCCAAGGACAAGATCGCGGACTGGCTGGAGATGTACACCAAGGTCATGGAGATCAACTACTGGTCTTCGTCGACCTGCCGCTCCGCCTCCTACGACGAGCGCACCGGCGAGTGGACGGTGCTGGTGGACCGCGACGGCGAGCAGGTCGAACTGCGGCCGCGGCAGCTCGTGCTCGCCACCGGCATGGCGGGGAAGCCGAACGTGCCCGAACTCCCCGGGCAGGACCGGTTCCGCGGCGAGCAGCACCACAGCTCGCGGCACCCCGGACCGGACGCGTACCGCGGGAAGCGGGCCGTGGTGATCGGATCCAACAACTCGGCGTTCGACATCTGCGGGGCGCTGTGGGAGGTCGGCGCCGACGTGACGATGGTGCAGCGCTCCTCCACGCACATCGCCAAGTCCGACTCGCTGATGGAGCTCTCGCTCGCCCCGCTGTACTCCGAGGAAGCCGTCGAGGCGGGCATCACCACCCAGCAGGCGGACCTGGTGTTCGCCTCCCAGCCCTACCGGATCATGGACCGGTTCCAGCGGCCCGCGTGCGAGGCGATGCGGGAGCGCGACGCCGACTTCTACGCGCGGCTGGCCGCCGCCGGGTTCCGGCACGACTTCGGCGACGACGACTCGGGGCTGTTCATGAAGTACCTGCGGCGCGGGTCCGGCTACTACATCGACGTCGGGGCGGCGGACCTCGTCGCGGACGGGCGGGTGGCGCTCGCGCACGGACAGGTCGCCGAGCTCACCGAGGACGCGGTGCTGCTCGCCGACGGCACCGCGCTGCCCGCGGACCTCGTCGTCTACGCCACCGGGTACGGCTCGATGAACGGGTGGGCGGCGGACCTGATCAGCCAGGAGGTCGCGGACAAGGTCGGCAAGGTGTGGGGCGTCGGCTCCGACACCACCAAGGACCCCGGGCCGTGGGAGGGCGAGCTGCGCAACATGTGGAAGCCCACGCAGCAGGAGGCGCTGTGGTTCCACGGCGGGAACCTGCACCAGTCCCGGCACTACTCGCTGTACCTGGCGTTGCAGCTCAAGGCCCGCTTCGAAGGGGTCCCCACTCCCGTCTACGGCCTCCAGGAGGTCCACCACACCACCTGACCCCCACCAGGTGAACGGCCCACCCACCCGACCCCCCGCACCGGTGGCCCACTCACCTGAATCCACTCGCCAGGTGAATGGCCCACCCGACCAACCCCGCTGGGCCGGTGGGCCACTCACCCCGACCGACCCACCAGATGAATGGCCCACCCGACCAACCCTGTTGGGCCGGTGGGCCACTCACCTTGGGCGGCTCTCCTGGTCGGTGGGGGCTCCGGCGAGGTCGATGGGTGTTCGGCTGGGGTGCGCGGCGGGTTATCAGCATGTGACAACGGGGGTTGGGCCGGTTCGGACGGTGCGGCAGGGTGTGCGGGGCGGCGCGCGGGCGCCGCGCGTCGTCGATCTCGCAGGGAGCCGAGCCAGTGATCTTCATCGTCGTCAAGTTCCACGTCCGGCCCGACCTCGCCGACCAGTGGCTCTCGCTGGTGGACGAGTTCACCAGGGCGACCCGGAACGAGCCCGGCAACCTGTTCTTCGACTGGGCCCGCAGCGTCGACGACCCGAACCAGTTCGTGCTCACCGAAGGCTTCGCCTCGCAGGAGGCCGGCGTCGAGCACGTGCAGTCCGCGCACTTCCAGGCCGCGCTGGAGCGCATGTCCGAGGCGATCTCGGCGACCCCGGACATCATCAACGTCGAGGTCCCGGGCGACGGCTGGTCCAAGATGGGCGAACTCACCCCGAAGAGCTGATTCTTGCTCTGCTCCTGCCGCGTGGTGCTGGGGTGGCGGAACCTCAGCTGCTCCCTCGCTGCGGGATCGTTTTCACCGGTGGCTCCGCCACAGGAGAAAACGCTGTCCTCGCGAGGAAGCAGCTGAGAACCCGCTGCGGTGCGAGTTGCTCGGGTGGTCGTCTGCTCAGCGGCTTCGCCGCTGACAGGACGATTAGCCGCTGATGGGACGACTACCGGAACCGCCGCGCGGGTTCGGCGCACTCCGTCAGGTGGACAGGGTGTCCACCAGGTCTCCTACCTCGTGGTGGGGCAGCGCCTTCGCGACGTCGCCCAGGGACACCATGCCGACGAGCCGCTGCCCGTCGATCACCGGTACCCGGCGCACCTGGTGGTCCTTCATCGTCGCCAGCACCTCTTCCGCGGAGTCGTCGGCGCCCGCGGTGATCGCCTCCGCCTGGTTCAGGTCCCCGGCGGGGAACGTCCCGGCGTCCCGGCCCTTGCCGACGACCTTGACGACCAGGTCGCGGTCGGTGATCACGCCCTTGATCTTCTCGTCCGGGCCGCAGATGGGCAGCGCGCCGACGCCGAGGTCGGTCATCTTGCGCGCCGCGTCCGCCGCGGTCTGGTCGGTGTTCACGCACTCGGCGCCCGCCGTCATGATCTGCCGTGCCGTCGTCATCGTGCTGCGCCTCCTTGCTTTCGGAAATCGCGATCAGCCCCCGGCTACCCGCCGAGTTCCGCGCGCAATCATCCGATCGGGCGGGCCCGGGTTGGGGTTTCTCCTACTCTTCGCCCGGTAGGAATGGTCGCGAACCGGCCTGCCGCGCCTGCGGATCGCCGGCAATCACCGCCGTGAGGAGATCCCGATGGCGCCCTCCGCCGGAACGGGCTTGCTGCGCAAGCCGGACACGACGCTGCCGCACCGGTTGGCGCGCTCGGCGCACGCCGAGCAGGACGCGCTGCACTCCACCGAGGAACTGCTCGCCTGGGTGCGCGAACGCGGCGCGGCGCAGCTGCACGACGTGCGGCGGATTCCGTTCGCGGCGCTGGACAAGTGGCGCTTCGACGACGCCACCGGCGACCTCGGGCACGCCAGCGGCAAGTTCTTCAGCGTGCAGGGCCTGCGCGTGTCCAGCGACCACGGCCCGGTGCGCTCCTGGACGCAGCCGATCATCAACCAGCCGGAGATCGGCATCCTCGGCATCCTGCTGCGCGAGATCGACGGCGTGCTGCACTGCCTGATGCAGGCGAAGACCGAACCGGGCAACGTCAACGGGGTGCAGCTGTCCCCGACGGTGCAGGCGACCCGCAGCAACTACACGCGGGTGCACGAGGGCGGCTCGGTGCCGTACCTGGAGCACTTCCGCGACGCCGCCGAGCAGCAGGTGCTCAGCGACGTGCTGCAGTCCGAGCAGGGCTCCTGGTTCTTCCGCAAGCGCAACCGGAACATGCTGGTGGAGGTGCACGAGCCGGTCGCCGAGCACGAGGACTTCCGCTGGGTGACGATCGGCCAGCTGCACCGGCTGCTGGCGGTGGACAACCTGGTGAACATGGACGCCCGCACCGTGCTGTCCTGCCTCCCCGGCGGCTTCGAAGGGTCCGAAGTGGACGGTTCGGAGCTCGCGGGCGCGCTGGCCCGGTCCGGGGACCCGCGCGCGGGCACCCTGCACACCACCGCCGAGGTGCGCAGCTGGATCACCTCCCGCCAGTCCGAGCACCAGGTCAAGACCTCGCTGATCCCGCTGCACGCGGTGCGCGACTGGCGGCGCACCGACGCCGAGATACGCCACGAGCTCGGCACCTTCTTCACCGTGCTGGCCGTGGACGTGCGCAGCAACAGCCGCGAGGTCGGCGGCTGGACCCAGCCGCTGCTGCACCCGCACGGCACCGGAGTGGTGGCGCTGCTGGTGAAGCGGGTCGACGGGGTGCTGCACGCGCTGCTGAACGCGCGCGTCGAACCCGGCTACCTGGACGTGGTCGAACTGGCGCCGACCGTGCAGTGCACCCCTGAGAACTACGCGGGGCTCGGCGTCGACTACCGGCCGCCGCACTTGGACGTGGTGCTGGGCAGGCGGCCCGAGCAGGTGCTGTTCGACACCGAGCTGTCCGAGGAGGGCGGCCGGTTCTACCAGGCCCGCAACCGGTACCAGATCATCGAGGTGGACGCGGACTTCCCGGACTCGGACCTCCCGGACTTCCGGTGGCTGGCGCTGCACCAGCTGACCGGGCTGCTGGAGCACAGCCACTACGTGAACGTGCAGGCCCGCAGCCTCATCGCCTGCCTGCGGGGCCTGCGGTGAGCCGGCGGGTGCGGCTCGGCGTGCTGGGCTGCTCGGCGATCGCGCGGCGCCGCGCGCTGCCCGCCGTCGCCGAGATCCCGGAGCTGGAGATCACCGCGATCGCCAGCAGGGACGCGGCGAAGGCCGCCGAGTTCGCGGACCGCTTCGGCGGCACCGCCACCACCGGCTACGCGGCGCTGCTGGACGACCCCGACGTCGACGCCGTCTACCTGTCGCTGCCGACCGCGCTGCACCACGAGTGGGCGCTGCGGGCGCTGCGCGCCGGGAAGCACGTGCTGTGCGAGAAACCGCTCACCGACCGCGCCGACCGCACCCGCGAGCTGACCGCGCTGGCCCGGGAGCGGAACCTGGTGCTGCGGGAGAACTTCGCGTTCCTGCACCACCCGCAGCACCGGACCGTCGCCGACCTGGTCGCGGACGGGCGGATCGGGGCGCTGCGCACGTTCACCGCGACCTTCGGCATCCCGCCGCTGCCGGACTCCGACATCCGCTACGACGCGGCGCTCGGCGGCGGCGCGCTGCTCGACGTGGGCGTCTACCCGATCCGGGCAGCGCAGCTGCTGCTCGGGCCGGGGCTGGCGCTGTCCGGGGCGGTGCTGCGCGTCGACGAGCGGCGCGGCGTGGACCTCGCCGGGCACGCGCTGCTGGTGGCGCGGGACGGCACGTTCGCCGACCTGGAGTTCGGCTTCCAGCACGGCTACCGGTCCCGCTACGGGCTGTGGGGCGCGACGGGGGCGCTGGGCCTGGACCGCGCGTTCACCCCGCCCGCCGAGCACCGGCCGCTGCTGCGCATCGACGAGCAGGACCACGCCGAGGAGCTCGTGCTCGCCGCGGCGCACCAGTTCCGGGACTCCCTCGCCGCGTTCGCCCGCACCGTGCTGGACCGCGCGCCGGACGAACCGGCGTGGCTGGACGCGGCGGAGGAGACCGCGCGGCTCGTGGAGCAGGTGCGGGCGGGCGCGGTGCGGGTGCCCGCCTGATGGAGGTCGTCGGTTCCGGTTTCCTCGCCCGGCACTTCACCGCGCGGCTCGGCGCGGCGCACCCGGAGGTGGTGGTGATCGCCGCCGGGGTGTCCACCACCGCGGCCGCGGACACCGCCGAATTCGACCGGGAGGCGGCGCTGGTCGGCGAGGTGCTGCGGCGCTGCCGGGCGGACGGGCGGACCGCGGTGTTCCTGTCCACGTCCTCGGCGGCGATCTACGGCTCGGACGGGACGCCGGGGCGCGAGGACGGGCCGGTGTTCCCGCTGAACGCCTACGGCAGGCACAAGCTGGCGCTGGAGCGGGTCTGCGAGCTCTCCGGCGCCCGATACCTGGTGCTGCGGCTGACGCACCTGGTCGGGGACGGCCAGCAGCCGCGGCAGCTGCTGCCGTCGCTGGTGCGCGGCGTGCTGGACGGGGTGGTGACGGTGCATCCCGAGGCGCACCGCGACCTGCTGGACGTGCGGCACGTGCCGCCGGTGCTCGATGCGCTGTGCGCGGCCGGCGTGCGCGACGAGGTGGTGAACGTGGCCTCCGGGGTGCCGATCGCGGTGCCCGCGGTGGTGGCCGCGCTGCGGCGGCGGCTGGGCGCGGACCCCGAGGTGCGGACGCTGTCCCGCCCCCCGCAGCTGACCCGGGTGGACCTGGCGAAGCTGCACCGCCTGGTCCCCGCCTTCGCCGAGCACGACTTCGGTCCCGGCTACCTCGACGACCTCCTGGACCGCTACCTGGACTCCTACCTCACGGCGTCCACTGTGGACAAGATTTCCGGATGAGCGGCCCCGGCCCGATCCGGACGGACCAGCAGGCCGTTCACCTGGTGACCCACCAACGTGGACCAACCCGACAGGCCGTGTCTTTCGCCTGTCAGCGGCGAAGCCGCTGAGCTGACGACCACCAGAGCAACCGGCACCGCAGCGGGTTCCCAGCGGGATTCTCGCGAGGAGGGCTTTTTCCCTCGTGACGAAGAAAGGATCCCGCAGCGAGAATCCCGCTGCGGTTCCGCCACCCACCCCGGAACAACGCAAGCTCATCCCCGCGCAACGAGCCCCAGCAACGCAGGAACCGCATCAGCCGGGGTAGGCAGTTCGGCAGCGGAAGCGGCCACCTCGGCAGCGGACTCGGTGAACGCCGGTTCGGTGAGCAGCCGGTGCAGCGCACCGGTGATCCCATCGGCGTCGGCCTCCCAGTTCGGGATGTCCAGCCCGGCTCCGGAACCGGTGAGCCGCCGCGCCATCAGCGTCTGGTCGAACCCGCACGGCAGCGCCAGCTGCGGCACACCGGCCAGCACCGAGGTCATCGTCACTCCCCCGCCGCCGTAGTGCACCACCGCGTCGCACTCCGGCAGCACCAGGCTCAGCGGCAGGTCGGTGCGCACGTGCGCGGAGTCCGGCAGCGGCCCGCACTCGCGCGCGTCGGCGGGTGAGGCGAGCAGCAGCACTTCGCAGCCCAGCCCGGTCGCGGCCGCCACGACCTGCGGCATCTTGTTCACCGTCGCGCCGAACGTGCGGGTCGCCGAGCGGCCCCACACCACGCACACCCGGGGTCGCCCGGTGCGCGGCGGCAGGTCCAGCGGTGCCGCGCCCGGCCCGTTGTACGGGATGTAGCGGGCGGGGATGCGCGGTTCGCCGCCGCCCGGCCGGAGCTGCTCGGGGCACGGGTCCAGCACGTGGTCGACGTGGTGGAAACCCATCTCGCCCACCCCGTAGCGGGCGAAGGCACCGCTGGTGTCCACCGGCACCGCGGGTTGCGGTGCACCACCACCGACGGGGCTGTAGTCGTCGCCGGTGCCGACCGGGCCCCACAGCTGCAGGACGTCGGGCACCCCGGTGACCTTCGCGACCAGCGGGCCTTCCAGGCTCATCAGGTCGTGCACCACCAGGTCGGGCCGCCAGTCGCGGGCGTAGGAGACGGCCGCGTCGGTGCTGCGGGTGGCGTGCTCCAGCAGCACCGGACGCAGTTCCTGTTGCCACGCGGCGAAATCGAAGCTCGCCAGGTCCAGCGGCTCGCCCGTCTCCGGGTGCAGCGGCGGCACCGGGTACGGCCAGTTCCCCTGGTACGCGCCGATCAGGTTGATCATCCGCGCGCCGAGCAGCAGGTCCAGCCCGCGCAGCACCGGCACCGGCGTCAGTCCCGCCCGCGTCACCGGGTCCACATCGGACTCCGCGCACAGCACCCGCACGTCGTGGCCCGCGGCGCGCAGCGCCCAGCCCAGCGGGACCAGCGGGAAGTAGTGGCCCGGCCAGGCGGACACCGCGAACAGCACTCGCATGCGCGTCTCCTCGTTCCGCTCGACGTGCGCCGCCAAGCTACGCCGCGCGGCGGTGGGCGAATCCCTAGATGTGGAGCGGAATTCGGCGCTCCCGACGTCGGAGGCGCGTGCTGTTCTAGTCGTCGCACGAGTGTTTCGGTGCTAGCCGTTGGCCCGCCACCGACCGGTACCGCATGCTCGGCTCGCGGATCCTGGGGAGACGCGAGCACCGTCCCCGGGGCACACGACGAACCAGTTGCGGGGGAGCCACGCATGACCGTGCTGCCAACGGCCCCCGGTGAGCGGCCCGCCCGCGGTGCCGTCGGCGCCGGGACTCCGATGATCGAGGCGATCGACGTCGGCAAGTCCTTCGGCGCGGTGCCCGCGCTGGATTCGGTGACGTTGAGCGTGCCGCGCGGCTCGGTCCTCGGCCTGCTCGGGCACAACGGCGCGGGCAAGACGACGCTGGTGAACGTGCTGACCGCGATGCTGCCCGCGACGTCCGGGGTGGCCAGGGTCGCCGGGTTCGACGTCGCCGAACAGCCGCGGGAGGTGCGCAAGCGCATCGGGCTCACCGGCCAGTTCGCCTCGGTCGACGAGCAGATGAGCGGCCGCGACAACCTCGTCATGCTGGCCCGGCTGCTCGGCGCCGACGGGAGCCGCGCCCGCAAGCGCGCCGCGGAGCTGCTGGAGGCGTTCGACCTCACCGCCGCCGCGAGCCGCCGGGCGGGCACCTACTCCGGCGGGATGCGGCGGCGACTGGACCTGGCGGCCTGCCTCGTCGGCAACCCCGAAGTGATCTTCCTGGACGAGCCGACGACCGGGCTGGACCCGTCGAGCCGGATGGCGATGTGGGACATCGTGGAACGCCTCGTCGCGGAGGGCACCACGGTGCTGCTGACCACCCAGTACCTCGACGAGGCGGACCGGCTCGCCGACACGATCACCGTGCTGTCCGCCGGAACGGTCGTCGCCGCCGGCTCGGCCGCGGAGCTCAAGGCGCAGGTCGGCAAGCGCACCGTCACCGTCGTGCTCGGCACCGGCTCCGACGCGGAGATCGGCTGCGCGGCGCTGCGCCGCGCCGGTTTCGCCCCGTCGGCCGCGCAGGACGGCGCCGCGATCGTGACGCCGATCGAGGAATCCCGGGAGACGGCCGCGGTGATCCGGGTGCTCGACGAAGCCGGGATCGACGCGGCCGAGCTGGCCTTCGGCGAGCCGACGCTGGACGACGTGTACCTGGCGCTCGCCCGCCACGCGCGCGACGCGCCCCCCTCGACCGCAGTGGAGCGAGCATGACCACCACGATCACCGGCTGCGCACCGCCCCGCTGGAACGGCAGTTCCGCGGTCACCCAGGTGGTGGTGCTGACCGGCCGTTCGCTGCGCGCCTTCCTCACCGATCCCGGACTGGTGCTGGTCGGGCTGATCCAGCCGGTGATGACGCTGTTCGTGTTCACCCAGATCTTCGGGAACCTGCCGCTGGCGGGCGGGTTGCCGCCGGGCACCGAATACCTCGACTTCCTGATGCCCGCGGTGCTGGTGAACCACGTGGTGCAGACGTCCTCGCAGACCGGCGTCGGGCTGGTGGAGGACCTGCGCAACGGGATCGTGTCGCGGCTGCGATCGCTGCCGATCATGCCGAGTTCGCTGCTGCTGGCGCGCAGCACCTCCGACTTCGTGCGCACCGCGGTGCAGCTGGTGATGATCCTGGCGCTGGCCGTCGGGCTGCTCGGCTACGCGCCGCGCGGCGGGTTCGTCGGCATGGTGCTGTCCGCGCTGCTGACGCTGGCCGTGGGCAGTGCGTTGAGCTGGGCTTTCCTCGCGATGGGCGCCTGCATGCGGCGCACCGAGCCGATGCAGAACATCAGCGTGCTGGTGATGGTGCCGCTGATGTTCATCTCCAGCGCGTTCGTGCCGATCGAGCAGCTGCCGGACTGGCTGGAGGTCGTGGCGCGGTTGAACCCGCTCACCTACGCGGTGGACGCCTCCCGCGCGGTGGCGCTCGACCTGGCCGACGGCGGGCAGCTGGTGGTGCCGTCGCTGCTGATCAGCGTCCTGGTCACCTTGGCCAGCGCCGCCCTCGCGATCCGCGGCTTCCGCCGCCCGCTCTGATCCGGCCCGCCGCCCGTCCGGCCTGATCGCCGCCCGGTCCGGCTCGACCGCCGGTCCGGCTCGACCACCGCCGATCCAGCTCGGCCGCCGCACGGTTCCCCGCACGGCAACGGATGCCACCGCGCCGTATCACCGTAAGGCACCGCCGATCCCCTGACGGCGGGCGAAAACGTCCCCGCTTGAGCCCTGGTTGCGCTCTTTGCGGATGCGCCACCCCCAGTCCGCAGGCTCAGACCGGGCGAACTCCCGATTCCATCCCACCGGCGACCCCGGCCGCCGGCACACCCGGCGACTCCCAGCGTCCCAGAACGACGACCCCGCAGTACGAACATCGCCGCCCGCAAGATCTCCCGCAACAAAGCAACCGCGAACGACACCTACGAACCGGATCTCCCCACCATCCTGTCAGCGGCGAAGCCGCTGAGCAGCGACCACGCACGCAGCAGGACCACCCGCGGGTTCTCAGCTGTTTCCTCGCGAGGACAGCGATTTCTCCTGTGGCGGAGCCACCGGTGAAATCGATCCCGCAGCGAGGGAACAGCTGAGGTTCCGCCACCCACCCCACCGAGCAGAACGAGCGCGGAGACCGTTTTCAGGACAGTTCGTCGTCGAGCATGTGGAACATGTCCTCGTCGCTGGCCTCGTCGAAGCTGAACTCTTCGGCGGGTTCCCCGCCGCGCAGCGCTCCCCACTTGCTGCGCAGCACGTCGAGGCGACCGGTGACCTGCTCGTGCAGCTCCTCGTCCACTTCGAGCCCGTCGAAGGCCCGGTGCAGCCGGTCCAGTTCGGCCAGCAGCGCCGCCGCCCCACCGCGTTCCGGGGCGAGTTCGCCGAGCAGGTGCTCGACGAGCTCGGCCGGGGTCGGATGGTCGAACAGCAGGGTGGCGGGTAGCCGGAGCCCGGTCGCCGCGCTCATCCGGTTGCGGTATTCGACGGCGGTGAGCGAGTCGAAGCCGAGTCCCTTGAACTCGTCGTGCGGTTCGACACCGGTGGCGTCGGCGTGCCCGAGGACCTGGGCGGCGTGGGTGCGCACCAGTTCCAGCAGGGTGTCGCGGCGCTGCGGCCCGGTTTGCGCAGCGAGCGTCGTGGCCAGGTCCTCGCCGGTGCTCGCGGCCCGCTTCGCGGGGGTGCGCAGCAGTCCGCGCAGCAGCGGCGCCGGTTCGTCCTGGGTGCGCAGGGCGGCCAGGTCGAGCCGCACCGGTGCGGGCACCGGATCGTCCGCGGCGAGCGCGGCGTCGAACAGCGCCAGGCCGAGTTCTTCGCTCAGCGGTGGGGTTCCGGCGCGTTCGAGGCGTGCGGTGTCCCGCTCGTCGAGCGCTCCGGCCATGCCGCTGTCCCACGGGCCCCACGCCATCGACACGGCGGGCAGCCCGGCCGCCCGGCGGTGCCGGGCCAGCGCGTCGAGGTAGGAGTTGGCGGCGGCGTAGCCGCCCTGCCCGGCGGCGCCGAACATCCCGGCGATGGAGGAGAACAGCACGAATTCGGCGACGTCACCGGCCAGGTCGTGCAGGTTCCAGGCGGCGTCGACCTTCGGCCGCAGCACCGCGTCCACCCGTTCCGGGGTGAGCGAGTCGAGCGTCCCGTCGTCGAGCACTCCGGCCGCGTGCAGCACCGCGCGCAGCGGCCGGTCCGCGGGGATGTCCGCGAGCAGCGCGGCCACGGCCTCGCCGTCGGCGAAGTCGCAGGCGGCGAGTTCGGCGTGCGCACCGAGCCCGGCGAGTTCGGCGACCAGTTCCGCGGCGCCGTCGGCGTCGGGTCCGCGCCTGCCTGCCAGCAGCAGGTGCCGCGCTCCCCGTCCGGCGAGGTGCCGGGCCAGCGCGCGGCCGAGGCCGCCGGTGCCGCCGGTGATGAGCACGGTGCCGGTCGGGTCCTGGTCGGCGGGTTCGGCGAGCTCGGCGGGTTCGACGGGCTCGGCCCGCACCAGCCGCGGCACCCGCGGCGCACCGTCCACTAGGGACACGTGCGGTTCGTCGACGGCGAGGGCGCGCAGCACCGCGTCCGCGGTGACCGGCCCGGTGCCGAGGTCGAGCAGCGCGAACCGGCCGGGGTGTTCGGTGGCGGCGGTGCGCACCAGTCCGGCCGCGGCGGCGGCCGCGAGGTCCTCGGCTTCACGGGTGACGAACACCAGCGTGCCGCCGCGGTCGGCGGCGAGGTGCTCTCGCACCAGGTCGAGGACCTGCCGGGTGAGAGCGTGTGCGGCCGCCGGCTCGTCGCCGCCGTCCAGCGAGCACAGCACCGTCCCGGTCGCGTCGCCCGGGTGGTCGTGGATCTCGGCGAGCCGCCCGGCTTCGCGGAACAGCTCGGTCAGCCCGAACGGGTCCGGTCCGGCCAGCGCCGGGACCTCGGCGGGCGCGCCGGTCGCGGCGGGTTCGGCCCAGTCGCGGCGGAACAGCGAGTCCCGCCCGATGCCGTGCCGCACCGGCGCGGCCGCCCGGGTGCGCAGCGCGTCGACGGTCGCGACGGGCGTCCCGGCCGGGTCGGTGAGCGCGATGCTCAACGCGTCCCCGTCGCGGGTCAGCCGCACCCGCAGCGCGCGGGCGCCGGTGGCGTGCGCGGTGACGCCGCGCCACTCGAAGGGCAGCTCGCCGTCGCCGGAGCTCGCGAGGATCGCGGCGTGCAGCGCCGCGTCCAGCAGCGCCGGGTGCAGGCCGTAGCCCGCGACGTCCACCTCGGCGGGCAGGGCCACCTCGGCGAACACCGCGTCCGCGTCGCGCCAGGCGGCCTGGAGGCCTTGGAACACCGGCCCGTAGTCGAACCCGAGGTCGGCGAACCGCTGGTAGCAGTTGTCGACATCGACCGGTTCCGCGCCGGGCGGTGGCCAGGTGCCGAGCTCGGCCGGTTCGCCGGCGGCCGGGGCGAGCGATCCGGTGGCGTGCAGCCGCCAGTCCTGCCCGTCGTCCTCGCGGGCGTGCACGGTGAGCGCGCGGTGGCCGTCCGCGTCCGGAGCGGCGGCCGCGACCTGCACCTGCACCCCGCCGCGCGCGGGCAGCACCAGCGGTGCGGTGAGGGTGAGCTCCTCGACGCGGTCGCAGCCGGTCTCCTCTCCCGCGCGCAGCGCCAGCTCCAGCAGGGCGGTGCCGGGCACCAGCGCGGTGCCGCCGACGACGTGCTCGGCCAACCACGGGTGGGTGCGGCGGGACAGCGTGCCGGTGAACAGCGCGGTGCCCGCGTCGGCGAGTTCCACGGCGGCCCCGAGCAGCGGGTGCCCGGCGTCGCGCAGCCCGGCCGCGGTGACGTTCCCGGCCGCGGCGGGCGGGGTGTCCGGCCAGAACTCCTGGTGCTGGAACGGGTAGGTGGGCAGGTCGACGCGCCGCGCCCCGGGCAGCACCGCCCGCCAGTCCGGTTCGGTGCCGTGCATCCGCAGCCGGGCGAGCGCGGTGAGCACCGCCGGTTCCTCGGGGTGCCCGGCGCGCAGCGCGGGGATCAGCACCGCGTACTCCGGGGCGGTGTCGCGGGCGAGCGCGGTGAGCGCGCCGTCCGGCCCGAGTTCGAGGAACGCGGTGGCCCCCCGGTCGGCGAGGTCGCGGACGGCGTCGGCGAACCGGACCGGGGCGCGCAGGTGCCGCACCCAGTGCTCGGCGTCGAAGTCGCCGGGCTCGCCGCTGGTGGAGGTGATCGGGATCTCGGGGTCGCGGTAGGTCAGCCCGGCCGCCACCGCGCGGAATTCGTCGAGCACCGGGTTCATCAGCGGTGAGTGGAAGGCGTGCGACACCCGCAGTGCGGTGGTGCGGCGACCGAGCTCCCGGAAGTGCGCGGCGACGTCCTCGACGGCGTCGGC
Source organism: Saccharopolyspora sp. NPDC047091 (assembly GCF_040643635.1). NCBI lineage: Bacteria > Bacillati > Actinomycetota > Actinomycetes > Pseudonocardiales > Pseudonocardiaceae > Saccharopolyspora > Saccharopolyspora sp. NPDC047091. The sequence goes on along the minus strand of NZ_JBEYUS010000031.1, from coordinate 8,007 downwards.
GGCACCGGAGAGCACCACCGAGTCCGGTCCGTTGACGGCGGCGACGCCGAGTTCGCGGTCCGCGAGCAGCGGCAGCACCTCGTCCTCGGTGGCCTGCACGGCGGTCATCGCGCCACCGGCGGGCAGCGCCTGCATCAGGCCGCCGCGCGCGGCGACGAGGGTGGCCGCGTCGGGCAGGTCGAGGACGCCCGCGACGTGCGCCGCGGTGATCTCGCCGATGGAATGCCCGGCGAGGTGGTCCGGCCGCACGCCCCAGGACTCCAGCAACCGGAACAGGGCCACCTCGACGGCGAACAGCGCGGGCTGCGCGAATTCGGTGCGCTGCAGCGCTTCCACGTCCTCGCCCCACATGACGTCCCGCAGCGGGCGCTCCAGGTGCGGGTCGAGCGCGGCGCAGGCCTCGTCGAGGGCGGCCGCGAACGCCGGGAACCGCGCGTGCAGTTCGCGGCCCATCCCGAGCCGCTGGGCGCCTTGGCCGGTGAACAGCACGGCCAGCCCGCCGCGACCGGCCGGACCGCCACGACCGGCCAGCCCTTCGACGGTGGCGCCGTCCGGTGTCCCGGCGGCCAGGGCGCGCAGCGAGCGCACCGCCGCCGGTCCGTCCGCGGCGACCACCGCGGCCGCCCGGTCGAACCGGGATCGGCCGGTGGCCAGCGAGAACGCCAGGTCGGCCGGTTCGACAGCGCAGTCGGCAGCGGGGTCGGCGAGGTGGTCGGCGAGGCGCTCGGCGTGGGCGCGCAGCGCCGCCGGGGTCTTCGCGGACAGCACCAGCGGCACCGGACCGGCCGGCACCTCCCGCTCCGGCAGCGGCCGGGGAGCGGGCTGTTCGAGGATGGTGTGCACGTTGGTGCCGCTGATGCCGAACGAGGAGATCGCGGCACGGCGCGGCCGCCCGGTATCCGGCCAGTCGGCGGGTTCGGCGAGCAGCCGCACGGCTCCGGCCGTCCAGTCCACTTCGGACGACGGGCTGCCCGCGTGCAGGGTGCGCGGGAGGGTGCCGTGCCGCATGGCCTGCACCATCTTGATGACGCCTGCGACACCGGCGGCGGCCTGGGTGTGTCCGAGGTTCGACTTGATCGAGCCGAGCCACAGCGGGACGTCCCGGTCCTGCCCGTAGGTCGCCAGCAACGCCTGCGCCTCGATCGGATCGCCCAGCCGGGTTCCGGTGCCGTGCGCCTCCACCGCATCGATGTCCGAAGTGGACAGATCAGCGGCGGCGAGCGCCTGCCGGATCACCCGCTGCTGCGACGGCCCGTTCGGCGCCGTCAACCCGTTCGACGCGCCGTCCTGGTTCACCGCGCTGCCCCGCAGCACCGCCAGCACCTCGTGCCCGTGCCGCTCGGCATCCGACTTCCGCTCCAGCACCAGCATCCCGACGCCCTCGGCCCAGCCGACCCCGTCGGCCGCAGCCGAGAACGCCTTGCACCGGCCGTCCGCGGACAGCCCGCGCTGCCGGGAGAACTCGACGAACGCCGCGGGCGTCGACATCACCGTCACGCCGCCCGCGAGTGCCAGCGAGCACTCCCCCGAGCGCAGGGCCTGCGCGGCCCAGTGCATCGCCACCAGCGAGGAGGAGCACGCCGTGTCGACCGTGACCGCAGGTCCCTCCAACCCGAAGGTGTAGGCGACCCGGCCGGAGGCGACGCTGCCCGCGCTGCCGTGCCCCTGGTAGCCCTCGTGCTCCGAACCGGCCAAGGTGGCGCTGTAGTCGTTGTACATCACCCCGGCGAACACGCCGGTGTCGCTGCCGCGCAACGAGATCGGGTCGACGCCGGTGCGTTCCAGCGCCTCCCAGGAGGTCTCCAGCAGCAGCCGCTGCTGCGGGTCGGTGGTGAGCGCCTCGCGCGGGCTCATCCCGAAGAAGCCCGGGTCGAACTCGGCGGCGTCGTGCAGGAATCCGCCGTGCCGCGTGGAGGACGTGCCCGCGGCGTCCGGATCCGGGTCGTAGAGGGCGTCCAGGTCCCAGCCGCGGTTCTCCGGGAAGGAGCTGATCGCGTCGGTCCCCTCGGACACCAGCCGCCACAGGTCCTCCGGTGAGGACACCCCGCCCGGGTAGCGGCAGGCCATGCCGACGATGACGATCGGATCGCCGTCGACCGCCCGCACCGGCACCTCGGCCGGCGCGGTCTCCTCCTCCCCGACGAGTTCGGCGAGCAGCCTGGTGGCCAGCGCGGCCGCCGTCGGGTGGTCGAACACCAGCGTCGCGGGCAGCCGCAGCCCGGTGTCGGCGGCGAGCCGGTTGCGCAGCTCCACCGCGGTCAGCGAATCGAACCCGAGGTCCTGGAACGCCAGGTGCGGGTCCACCTCGTCGGTGGTGGCATGGCCGAGCACCGCGGCGACCTGGCCGCGTACCAGCTCCAGCACCTGCCGGTGCCGTTCCTCGGCGCCGAGCCCGGCGAACCGCTGCACCTGGGTGGCGGTCGCGGCGGCCACCGCGCGACGCGCGGGCGCCCGCACCAGGCCGCGCAGCAGGCTGGGCAGCTCCTCCCGCCCGCGCAGCGCGGCGAAGTCGAACCGCACCGGGACCGCGACGGCCTCGTCCCCGCCGACCGCCGCGTCGAACAGGGCGAGGCCCCGCTCGTGCGTCAGCGGCGGGATGCCGGAGCGCTCCAGGCGCCGCCGGTCCGCCTCGGCGAGGGTCCCGGTCATGCCACCGGACTCCACCCACGGCCCCCAGGCCAGGGACACCCCGGGCAGCCCGGCCGCGCGGCGGTGCGCGGCCAGCGCGTCGAGGAACGCGTTCGCGGTCGCGTAGTTCGCCTGCCCGGCCGAACCGAACGTGCCGGCCAGCGAGGAGAACAGCACGAACTCGGCGACGTCCCCGGCCAGTTCGTGCAGGTTCCAGGCGGCGTCGACCTTCGGTCGCAGCACCGCGTCGAACCGCTCCGGGGTGAGCGAGTCGAGCACCCCGTCGTCGAGCACCCCGGCCGCGTGCACCACCGCGCCCACCGGATGGCGGTCGAGCAGCGCGGCTAGCGCGTCCCGGTCGGCGACGTCGCAGGACTCCACCAGTACGTCCACTTCGGATAGTTCGGCGACGAGTTCGTCGGCGCGGCCGGTGCGGCTGACCAGCAGCAGCTCCCGCACCCCGTGCTCGGCCACCAGGTGCCGCGCGACCGCGGCGCCGAGACCACCGGTTCCGCCGGTGATGAGCACCCGGCCGCAGGACGCCCAGGACGCGCCCGGCCCGGCCGTGCCGGTGGCGAGCCGCCCGACGTGCGGGACTCCGGCGCGCACCACGCGCGGTTCGGCCGACCACTCGGCCGCCGACGGCAGCGAGGCCGGGTCGTCGTCGAGGTCGAGCAGCCCGATCGCACCCGGGTTCTCCGCCTGCGCCGCGCGGATCAGGCCCCAGATCGCGGCGGCGGCGAGATCGCGCACGTCCTCGGCGTCGTCGCGGGCCACCGCGCCGCGCGTGACGAACACCAGCCGGGCCTCGCGCAGCGCGGGCTCCCGGAGCAGGTCCAGCACCCGGGTGACGAGCTCGCGGACCGATCGCGGGACGTCCGCGCCACCGGTGATCGGGACGAGCACCAGCGCGGATTCCGCCGGTACGTCCGGGAACTCGGTCATGTCGGCGAGGTCCGCCACGTGGCGCGCATCGACGTCGGCGGCGCGCAACTCGGCGGCGAAGTCCGCGGACCCCAGCACCACCACCGGGTGCTCGGCGGTGCCGGGCTCGGTCCCGGTCCACCGCAACCGGTACAGCCCGTCCTGCTCGGCCGTGCGCTGCGGCGCGCCCGCGCGCAGCACCAGCGACTCCACCGAGACGACCGGCTCCCCGGCCGGGTCGACGGCGGCGATCGACACCTCGTCCGCGCCGGTGCGGGTGATCCGCACTCGCAGCGCTCGCGCGCCCGTGGCGTGCAGCGACATGCCGCGCCAGGCGAACGGCAGCGCCCCGGCAGGCAACCCGCCGAGCAGCGCCGCCGCCTGCACGGCCGCGTCCAGCAGCGCCGGGTGCAGGCCGAACCCGGCGACGCCGGTCTCCTCCGGCAGCTCCACCTCGGCGACCACCGCGTCCTCGTCGCGCCAGGCGGCGCGCAGGCCGCGGAACACCGGCCCGTAGTCGAAACCGGCCTCGGCGAGGCCCTCGTGGAACCCGGCCAGCTCGATCGCCGTGCCCGCGCCCGCGCCGGTCGGGAGCTCGACGCGCGCGCCCCCGCCGGTGAGCACGCCGGTGGCGTGCCGCGTCCAGGCGCGGTCCGCGTCGTCGTCCGGGCGCGAGTACACCTCGACGCCGCGCCGCCCGTCCTCCTCGGCGCCGACCCACACCTGCACCCGCACCGCGGCCCGCTCCGGCAGCACCAGCGGCGCGAGCAGCGTCAGCTCGTCCACCCGGTCGCAGCCAGCCTCGTCCCCGGCGCGCAGCGCCAGCTCGGCGAACGCGGTGCCCGGCACCAGCACCGCACCGCGCACCACGTGCTCGGCCAGCCACGGGTGGCTGCCGGTGGACAACCTGCTGGTGAACAGGAACCCGTCCTCGTCGGCGCGCTCCACCGCAGCGCCCAGCAGCGGGTGCCCCGCCGAGCTGAGCCCGGCGGCGCGCACGTTCCCGCCGCCGGCGGCCGGTTCCGGCCAGAACCGGCGGTGCTGGAACGCGTAGGTCGGCAGCTCCACCTGCCGCGCCCCGGGCAGCAGCGCCGCCCAGTCCAGCTCGACGCCGCGGACGTGCAGCCCGGCCAACGCCGTGCGCACCGCATCCGTCTCGGCCCGGTCCTTGCGCACCAGCGGGACCGCGACGGCCGTCGCGTCCAGCGAGTGCTGCGCGAGCGCGGCCAGCGATCCGTCCGGCCCGATGTCCAGCAGCGTCGTCGCGCCCAGCGTCACCAGTTCCCGCACGGCGTCGGCGAAGCGCACCGCCTCGCGAACGTGCCGCACCCAGTGCTCGGGGTCGCGCACCTCGTCCCGCCGCCCGGTCACGGCGGACACGACGGGGATCGCCGCCGGGTGGTAGGTGAGTTCTTCCGCCACGGCGCGGAATTCGGCGAGCACCGGGTGCATCAGCGGCGAGTGGAAGGCGTGCGAGACGCGCAGCCGCGTCGCCCCGGGGAACCGCTGCTCCACCTCGGCGACCGCGGCGTCGGTGCCGGAGACCACGACCGAGTCGGGGCCGTTGACGGCGGCGATCCCGATGTCCTCGCGGCCGTCCACGAGCTCGGCGACCTCGGCTTCGGCGGCGCGCAGCGCGCTCATCACGCCGCCCGCGGGCAGCGCCTGCATCAACCGGCCGCGCGCGGCGACGAGCTTCGCCGCGTCGGCCAGCGACAGCACGCCCGCGGCGTGCGCGGCGGTGATCTCGCCGATGGAGTGCCCGGCGAGGTGGTCCGGGTGCACGCCCCAGGACTCGACGAGGCGGAACAGCGCGGTCTCCACCGCGAACAGCGCGGGCTGGGCGAATTCGGTGCGGTGCAACGATTCCGCGTCCTCGCCCCACATCGCCTCGCGCAGCGGGCGCGGCAGGTGCGGGTCGAGCTCGGCGCAGGCGGCGTCGAGGGCCGCGGCGAAGACCGGGAAGCGGGCGTGCAGCTCGCGGCCCATGCCGAGCCGCTGCGACCCCTGCCCGGCGAACAGGAACGCGAGTCCGCCGTCGGCCACCTGACCGTGCACGGCCTCGGGCCTGCCTTCGGCGACGGCGCGCAGCGCCTCCAGGGTTCCGGTGGGTTCGTCGGCGAACACCACGGCGCGGTGCTCGAACCCGGTGCGGGCGGTGGCCAGCGAGTAACCCACGTCGGCGGGGTCGGCGCCCGGGATGACGTCCAGGTGCTCGGCGAGGCGGGCGGCCTGCGCGCGCAGCGCCGGTTCGCCGCGGGCCGACAGCACCCACGGCACCGCCCCGATCGCCCGCCGCGGCCGGTCGGCGGGCACCGGTTCGGGTTCGGCCTGTTCGAGGATGACGTGCGCGTTGGTGCCGCTGATGCCGAACGAGGACACCCCGGCGCGGCGCGGCCGGTCGTGCTCGGGCCAGCGGCGCCGCTCGGTGAGCAGCTCCACCGCGCCGTCCTCCCAGTCCACGTGGGTGGAGGGCGCGTCGGCGTGCAGGGTGGCGGGCAGGGCGCCGTGCCGGATCGCCTGCACCATCTTGATGACGCCCGCGACACCGGCGGCGGCCTGGGCGTGCCCGAGATTCGACTTGATCGAACCCAGCCACAGCGGGACGTCCCGGTCCTGCCCGTAGGTCGCCAGCAACGCCTGGGCTTCGATCGGGTCACCGAGCGACGTGCCGGTGCCGTGCGCCTCCACCGCATCGACGTCCGAAGTGGACAGTCCAGCGCTGGCGAGCGCCTGCCGGATCACCCGCTGCTGCGACGGCCCGTTCGGCGCGGTCAACCCGTTCGACGCCCCGTCCTGGTTCACCGCACTGCCCCGCAGCACCGCCAGCACCCGGTGCCCGTGCCTGCGCGCGTCGGACAACCGCTCCAGCACCAGCACGCCCACGCCCTCCGACCAGCCGACGCCGTCGGCCTCGGCGGAGAACGAGCGGCAGCGCCCGTCCGGGGACAGGCCGCGCTGCCGGGAGAACTCGACGAACGTGCTCGGCGTGGACATCACCGTCACGCCCCCGGCCAGCGCCAGCGAGCACTCCCCCGCGCGCAGCGCCTGCGCCGCCAGGTGCATCCCGACCAGCGAGGACGAGCACGCGGTGTCGACGGTGACGGCCGGCCCCTCGAAACCGAACGTGTAGGACACCCGGCCGGAGGCGACGCTGCCCGCGCTGCCGCTGCCCTGGTAACCCTCGAACTCGGTGCCCGCCAGCAGCGATCCGTAGTCGTTGTACATCACCCCGGCGAACACGCCGGTCCGGCTGCCGCGCAACGAGATCGGGTCGATGCCGGCGCGTTCCACGGCTTCCCAGGACACCTCCAGCAGCAGCCGCTGCTGCGAGTCGGTGGACAGCGCCTCCCGCGGGCTCATCCCGAAGAAACCCGGGTCGAATTCGGCCGCGCGGTGCAGGAATCCGCCGCGGCGGGTGTAGGAGGTGCCGGGGTGGTCGGGGTCCGGGTGGTACAGCTCGTCCAGGTTCCAGCCGCGGTCGGCCGGGAAGTCGCCGGTCGCGTCGACGCCGTCGGACACCAGCCGCCACAGGTCCTCCGGCGAGGACACCCCGCCCGGGTAGCGGCAGGCCATGCCGACGATCACCACGGGGTCGTCGACGACCGGCGGCAGCACCTCGTCGGGGGTCGCGGCGGCGGTGGCGCCGAACAGCTCTTCGGCGACGAACCCGGCCAGCGCTTCGGCGTTCGGGTGGTCGAACACGGCGGTCGCGGGCAGCCGCAGCCCGGTGGCCGCGTTGATGCCGTTGCGCAGCTCGACCGCGGTCAGCGAGTCGAAGCCGAGTTCCTGGAAGGCGCGCCGCGGCTCCACCGCGGTCGGCCCGGAATGCCCGAGCACGGTGGCGACCTGGCCGCGCACCAGGTCGAGCAGCGCGGTGGCGCGCTCGGCCTCCGGCAGCGCGGCGAGCCGGTCGCCGAGCGCGCGGGCCACCCCGGTCCCGGCACCGGCCCGCCGGGTGCGGGTGCGGATCAGGCCGCGCAGCACGCTCGGCACGTCGCCGCGGGCGCGCAGCGCGGGCAGGTCCAGCCGGGCGGGGAGCACCACCGGTTCGCCCGCGCCGACCGCCAGGTCGAACAGGGCGAGCCCCTGCTCCACCGCCAGCGGCGGCATCCCGGAGCGGGCCATCCGCTCCCGGTCGGCGTCGGTGAGCGCGCCGGTCATGCCGTCCGCCGCCCACGGTCCCCAGGCCAATGAGGTCGCGGGCAGCCCCGCGGTGCGCCGGTGCCGGGCGAGCGCGTCGAGGAACGCGTTCGCCGCCGCGTAGTTGCCCTGCGCGGGCGAGCCGAAGGTGCCCGCCAGCGAGGAGAACAGCACGAACGCGTCCAGGTCACCGGTGAGCTCGTGCAGGTGCCAGGCCGCGTCCACCTTCGGCCGCAGCACCGCCGCCAGCCGCTCCGCGTCGAGCGCGTCCACCACGCCGTCGTCGACGACGCCCGCGGCGTGCACCACGGC
>NZ_JBEYUS010000030.1:0-70343 GCF_040643635.1 Saccharopolyspora sp. NPDC047091 | reverse complement strand
CTAAGGGCCCCTGTTGTCCGCCGCCACCCCCTCCCGGCGCGCACCCGCCCCCCCCCCCCCGCCGACCCCGGCCGCCCGGGCCGCGGTCATTCCTTGACCGCCCCGGAGGTCAGCCCGGAGACGATGCGGCGCTGGAACAGCAGCACGAACAGCACGATCGGCACCGTGATCACCACGGCCGCGGCGGCGATCGTCCCGGTCGGGTCCTCGAACTGCGAGTCGCCGGTGAAGAACTGCAACGCCACCGGCACCGTGCGGGACGCCTCCGTCGAGGTCAGCGAGATCGCGAACAGGAAGTCGTTCCAGCAGAAGATGAACACCAGGATCGCCGTGGTGAACACCCCGGGCGCCGCCAGCGGGGCGATCACCTTCCGGAACGCCTGCCCCGGCGTCGCGCCGTCCACGGTGGCCGCCTCCTCCAGCTGCCACGGGATCTCGCGGAAGAACGCGGACAACGTGTAGATCGCCAGCGGCAGCGAGAACGTGGTGTACGGCAGCACCAGCCCCGGCCAGGTGTCGAACAGCCCGAGCGTCCGCTCGATCTCGAACAGCGGTGAAACCAGCGAGACCTGCGGGAACATCGCGATGAGCAGCGACACCCCCACCAGCGCCCGCTTGCCGGGGAAGTCCAGCCGCGCGATCGCGTAGGCCGCCATCGCACCCAGCACCACCGCGATCGCCGTGGAGATCAGCGCGATGCCGATCGAGTTGACCAGCGCCCGCAGGAACTCGCCGGTCTGGAAGATCGCCGCGTAGTTCGCCAGCGTCCACTCCGCCGGGATGAACCGGCCGTCGCTGAGCCCCGCGGAGGTCTTGAACGACAGCGACACGATCCACAGCACCGGCACCAGCGCGTAGGCCACCACCACCGCGTTGAGCACCGTCCACTTGGCGGTGTCGGCGGGTTTCCGGCTCATCGGCGGCCCCCGTCCTCGTCGGCGCCGGGCGCGGCCGCGCCGAACAGCTTCACGAACAGGAACGCGATCAGCGCCACCGCCAGGAAGATCAGCACCGACATGGTGGAGCCGATGCCGAGGTTCAACCCCTTGATCAGGTTGTTGTAGGCCAGCACCGACACCGAGGAGGTGTCCTGCGCGCCGTCGGTGAGCACCACGATGTTGTCGAAGACCCGGAACGCGTCGAGCGTGCGGAACAGCACCGCCACCAGGATCGCCGGCTTCATCACCGGCAGCATCACCTTCGTGAACCGCTGCCAGGGGGAGGCGCCGTCGATCCGCGCCGCCTCCAGCAGGTCCTCGGACACCAGCGCCAGCCCGGTCATCAGCAGCAGCGCCATGAACGGCGTCGTCTTCCACACCTCGGCCAGCACGATGATCGCCAGCGCGCTGCCGCGCTCGGTCAGCGGCGCGCCGTCGGTGACCAGGTTCGCCAGGTAGCCGGTGTCCGGGGTCCACGCGTAGCGCCAGCTGAACGCGGCGACGACGGTGACGATGCCGTACGGGATGAGGCTGACCGTGCGCACCAGGCCGCGCCCGAGCACCGCACGGTGCATGATCAGCGCCAACGCCATGCCCAGCACGAACTCGATGACCAGCTGGGTCGCGACGATGAGCAGCGTGGTGCCGAACGCCGTCCACCAGTACTGGTCGGACAGCACCGTCAGGTAGTTCTCCAGGCCCACGAACTCGCGCTGGTCCGGGTACTTGAGGTCGTAGCGCTGGAACGACAGCCACACCGCGTGCAGGATCGGCCAGCCGGTGACGGCCAGCATCACCAGCGCGGCCGGTGCGCACAGCATCCAGCCGAGCCTGCGCTCGGCGCGCTTCGCCTGGTCGACGGCGGACGTCACGGCAGCACCCCCCGCGAGTCCAGGGCCTTCTGCACCTCGGTGCGGATCCGCTCGGCGGTACGCGGCGGGTCGATCCGCGACGCCGGGGACAGCAGCTTCGACAGCACCGTCGAGACGTTCTGGTAGGCGGGCGTGATCGGGCGGATCGCCGGATCCCGCAACTCGGCGAGGATGGTGTCGCGCATCGGGTACTCTGCGGCCATCTCGGGTGCGGCGTAGACCGATTCGATGGTGGGCGGCACCCCGTCGTGGATCGCGGAGAACCGCTGGCTGTCCGCGCTGCGCAGGCACAGCGCCGCGTCGAAGGACGCGCGCGGGTTCGGCGAGTGGGCGCTGACGGCGAGGTTGAACCCGCCGAGGGTGACCTTGCTGGGCCGCGCCGGGTCGGAGCTCGGGTAGCGGGCCCAGCGGACGTTCCGCGCGATGTCCGGCGCGTCCTCCTGCATCGACGGGTAGACGAACGGCCAGTTCAGCTGGAACGCCGCGTCGCCCTGCTGGAACTCCAGCCGGACGTCGTCCTCCTGCGAGTTGGACATGGACCGGCTGGTCAGCCCGGAATCGGCGAGGGCCTTGAGCTGCTCCAGCGCCCGCACCACGCCCTCGTCGACCACGGCGCGGGTGCCGTCGTCGGAGATCAGCTTCCCACCCGCGGAGGCGAGCAGGGTGTTGAACTGCACCACGTAGCCCTCGAACTGGGCGCCCGGGACGAGGATCGTCGACGGCTCGCCCGCGGCCTCGAACCGCTTCGCCTGCTCGATCATCTCGTCCCAGGTGCGCGGGGGCCGGTCCACCATGTCGGAGCGGTACCAGAGCAGCTGCACGTTGGTGTTCTTCGGCGCCCCGAACAGCTTCCCGCCGTAGCGGGCCGAGGCCAGCGGTCCGGCGAGGGTGCCTTCCTCGGCTCGCTGCCGGTCCGCGCCGGTCCACTCGCGGACCCAGCCGGCGCGGGCGAACTCCGCGGTCCAGGTGGTGTCCAGGCCGAGCACGTCCATGCCGTCGTCCTGCGCGGCCAGCCTGCGCACCAGCTGCTCGCGCTGGCCGTCCGCGTCGCGCGGCAGCTTGTGGTAGACGATGCGGTACCGGCCGCCGGCCTGGTCGTTGCACCGGTCCACGACGGTCTGGAGGTTCTCCTCCGGCGCGTAGTACAGGTTGACGACGTCGTCGTGCCGCGGGGCAGCGCAGGCGCTCAGGGCCGAGACGGCCAGCACCGCCGTCCCGCACGCCGCGGCCAGCCGGACCGCGCCCCCAGCGCGTCTGCGCACCCTCACCGTGGTCGGACCTCCCGGTCTGCTCGCGCGCGGCCACGCCGAGGCCGAGTGCCCGCGCCCCGTCGCACGCCACCGCCGCACCGATGATCAGCGCGGTGACAGCAACCTAGGGCGCCGCCGACACCTCCGACAAGCCCCCAACCGTGCGCACCACCGGTGTCCGCGAACGGTGCGGGGTAACGGCACGAGCGGAAGAGGCGTACAACTTCCCGTACGCCGAGGAGGTGGCCGATGAAGACGATGTCCTATTCCGAGTCCCGCGCCAAGTACGCCGAAACGCTGAACTCCGTGGTCGACGACCGCGAGGAGGTCGTGATCACGAGGGCCGGGCACGAGCCGGTCGTCATGGTCGCGCTGGACGACTACGAGTCGCTGAAGGAAACGGCCTACCTGCTCAAGAGCCCGGAGAACGCCCGCAGGTTGCTGGCCTCGTTCGAGCGGCTGGAGCACGGCGGGGGCACCACGCGGGACCTCGTCGAATGAAGCTCGTCCGGGACGAGAACGCGTGGGCGGATTACGTCCGGTGGCAGACCCAGGACCGCAAGATCCTCAAGAGGATCGACACGCTGCTCAAGGACGTCGAGCGGAACGGGAACGAGGGCATCGGCAAGCCGGAACCGCTCAAGCACGGCTTCCACGGGTTCTGGTCCCGCCGCATCACCGATGAGCACCGCTCGGTGCACCGGGTCCACGAAGACCAGATCCAGATCGCCGCCTGCCGGTACCACTACGGCGGCTGACCGCCGTCCGCCGCGGCGGGATCGCGAACGCGTCCCGGGCGGACGCCACGCCGCCCGGGCCGGGCGAGCTCACGGAGAGGCTTGCGGCCGCATCGCCAGGTGCGCGAGGAGGTTCCGGCCGTGCTCGGCGTGCCGGGGCTGGGCGAGCACGTCGTAGCGCCCCGCGACCAGCTGGCTCGCCGAGGAGAAGTCCCGCCGCCCGCGCATCGCCGCGTACCCGGCCGCGGCGAAGCCGACGCCGATCAGGATGCCGCCGGCCAGCCCGGCCAGCATCGAGCTCAGCGCGCCGGTGCCCTGCGGCGCCGCGATGCTCATCACCAGGCCGATCAGCAGCCCGATCCACGCACCGGAGGCCGCGCCCCCGGCCAGCACCTTGCCCCAGGTCAGTTTGCCGGTGACCCGCTCCACGAGCATCAGGTCGACACCGACGATGGTCACCTCCCGCACCGGGAAGTCGGAGCCGGCCAGGTGGTCGACCGCGCGCTGCGCCTCCTCGTACGTGCCGTACGAGCCGATCGGCCACCCCGTCGGCGGGGTGGGCATGCTGCTCGGTGAACCCGGCGCCGGCCGAGCCGAGCCGGAAAACGGGTAGGACACCGCTGACACCTCCGTGGAGCGCACTTCCTGGCGGGACGGCCGAAGCCCGATTCGTCCCCGATCGTCCCCGCCTCCAGGCTACCCCGAGCCCTCGGGCCGGAGATCGTCTTGGGTGGCGGGTCGCAGCGACCACGGCCGCAGCTCCACCCGTCCGCCGGTGACGTTCCACGCGCCGCGCCGCGCGGCCCGCCGCTCCGCCCACCAGGCGTAGGCGAGCACCGCCGCGATGAACGGCAGCACGTCGCCGACGGGGAAGTCCCCGGCCTGCTCGATACCGGGTACCCCGCTGAGGCCGCCGACCAGCAGGCTCAGCACGTTGTTCACCACGTGCAGCGCGATCGCCGCCTCCAGCCCGCCGGTGAGCACCGCCAGCCTGCACATCGCCACCGCCATCACCAGCAGCTGGCACCACACCAGCGGATCGGTGTAGCCGTGGCCGAGCAGGAAGAGGAGCGAGGTCAGCACGATCGCGGGCCACGGGGTGCGGAACCAGGCGCTGACCGCCTGCAGCAGGAACCCGCGGAAGGCGAACTCCTCGGCGGCGCTCTGCACCGGCACCACCACCAGCGCCAGCACCGCGATCCGCGCGTAGTCGGCCCAGCCGGGGAACCCCGTCCCGAACGAGCGGCCGGTGGCCCAGGTCAGCAGCGCCGAGACCGCGAACGCGACGAGGAACACCGCGAGGGCGGCGAGCAGGCACTCCCCGAGCCACCGCCACCGGAACCGGCCGGTGACGCCGATCAGCTGCCGCGGGCTGCGCCGCTGCACCCACAGCGCGGTGAGCACCGCGGCCGGGATCAGCGAGACCAGCGCCCCGAACGAGACGAACAGCAGCGCGAACGGATCCCGCACCAGCGCTTCGACCGAGTCCGGGTCCAGCACCAGCCCGGCGATCCGCAGGTCGCCGAAGCCCGCCGGGTACAGCACGGACGCGCCCAGCACCAGCATCACGGCCAGCAGCAGCACGAACGCCAGCACCGCGAACACGAGCAGCGCCACCAGCGGGCGCCACCAGCGGTGCCGGGCGTCGCGGGCGAGCAGGTGGTACGGGACGCCCGCCGGAGCCGGGTCCGCCGCGGCCGGGTAGTCGTTCACCTCGCTGATCATAGTGTTCGGGGCCCGGCGGCCGGTTCGGCGCGAGCCGCATCCGATCGGGCGGAATCGCCGGCGCTCGCGGGCCCGGTCCGATCGGCGGTGCGCTCCGGGCGTGGTCGCGGCCGCAGCAGATCCACAGTGGACAGCAGCACCATGTGCGCGTAGGCGGCGGCGATCGCGGTGGGCACCAGCCAGCCGACCTCGCCCACCGCCGGGTCCACCAGCCAGAGCGCGGTGCCGAACACCGCCGCCGACAGCAGGGCCGCCACGGCCCGGCCCCACGGCCGCAGCCCCAGCGAGAGCAGGAAGTTCACCGCCACCGCCGTCAGCGCCAGCCCCTGCGGCCCGAGCGTCAGCCCGGTCTGGGCGACCCACGCCACCGCCGCGGTCACCACCACCGCGGTGATCCCGGCGGGCAGCCAGCGGGCCGCGCCCCGGCCCCGGCTCAGCAGGCGGAAGCCCAGCCACAACGCCGAGACCGCCACCACGACCAGCGCCAGCAGCACGCCCGCGTTCATCTGGAACGGGTCGAAGGTGAACGGCCGCAGCGCGACGGCCGTCGAGGAGTCCGGTGGCAGCACCACTATCCGGTCCCCTGCCGATGCGCCCGGGTACCAGCCCGTGCAGTACGTGGTGCCGTCCGGTCCCGCCGGGAGCCCGGCCGGGCAGCTCAGCGAGACCTCCCGCGTGAACAGCGCGCCGCCCGCCACCGGGGCCACCCCGCTGAGCACCACGGCCGCGGCACCGAGCAGCGCCGCCAGCGCCACCCGGCGCGGCGCGGCCACCGCGAGCACCGCCAGCAGCAGCACCGGCTTCACCACGGTCGTCGCCACCCGCCCCAGCAGCCGCAGCACGCCCGCCGTGCCCGGCCGGACCGCGCGGTAGGCCACCAGCCCGGCGCGGGTCGCGATCGAGGCGAGCCGGGGTTCGCCGAGGTCCGCCACCCGCTCGCGGCCGACCGAGTAGCGCCGCACCTCGCGGGCGAGCGGCTCCGGTTCGGGGACGTCCGGCAGCGCCGGTTCGCCCGGGTCGGCGCCGGGGGCGACGGTCGCGACGAACGGCACCTCCTGGGCGGCGATCGTCCAGTGCAGCCGTTCCACCACGAGTTCCTTGGTGCGGGTCAGCGGGTGCTCGTCGACCGGGTCGGCGAACATGGCCGCCAGCTCGGCGCGCACCTGGTCGGCATCGCGCTCCCACAGCTCGGCGAGGAACGCCCGCCACCGCTCGGATTCCGCGGCGTCGCCGAGCTCGGCGCGGGTCGGGGTGGTGACGATCTCCCGGATGCGGTCCGCGATGCCCTCCGGCCCGAGCCCACCGCTGTGCCGCAGCAGCCGCGCCGGGACCAGCAGCAGCCCCACCAGCGCCGAAGCCGAGTCCAGCCGCCCCCACATCCAGTCGTTCGCCCGCCACCGCGCGGACAGGAACGCGCCGAAGTTGCCCAGGTCGCCACCGCGCACCTTGTCCTCGACGTGCAGCTCGCCGCCGGTGCGCAGCGCGTCGAACGGCAGCGGGGAGCGGGCATCGCTGACGACCCGCAGCAGGTTGATCCGGTCCCTCGGCGACCGCCCCACGTCCAGCGGCGCGGTGAGCACCACCAGCGCGCGCAGCACCGCGGCGCGCTGCTCGGTGCGCTCCAGCAGCGCGTAGCCGACCTGCTCGGGGGAGGCGGCGCGCTCCGGGGAGCGGGCGGGCAGCCGGGAATGCTCCGGCGGTCCGGCGGGCCGCGTGCCGAACCGCTCGTCGTCCCCGCGCGGCGGGGCGGCGGCGGCCAGCCGGTCCGCGATGCGGTGCAGCACCACCCGCGCCTCCGCGACCGCGTCCACCCCGTGCTCGTCGTCCGGGACCGCGTCGGCGCCGGAGGACTCGGCGATCGAGGAGAGCTCGGCGGCGAACTCCTCCAGCGCGCGCTGGAACCGCTCGCCCCGGTCGATCTCGTCGAGGACCGCACCGAGCAGCGGCCGCACCGGAGACGGCAGCCGGTGCTGCAACCGGTCGCGGCGGTCCGCGACGCGCAGCACCCAGTCCGACATCTCCCCGAGCTCCACGATCGGTTCCAGCCGGGCGCCGTCCACCCAGTACCGGTCGGCGTGGCCCTCCAGGACCTGGGTGAAGGTGCGCAGCCGGTACAGCTCCGACTTGCAGCGCCCGATCACCGGCAGCTGCTCCGCCGCGGCCCAGCGGCCGATGTCCCGCGCCCAGTCCAGGCATTCCTGCACCCCGGAGTTCAGCGCGCGCACGTCGTCGAACACCGCCCGCGGGTTCGCCGCCGCCAGCCCGGCCAGCCCGACGCCGAGCCGCCGCCCCAGCACGGTGCGGACCTGCGGGGACCAGCCCGCGAGCGGTTCGCCCACCACCGGTGGCAGCAGCCTGCCGTCCTCGCTGCCCGCCGGTTCGACCAGCAGCCGCACGACGGCTTGGGCGTCCAGCTCGGCGCGCACCACCGCGTACTCCGCTTCGATCCGCGCGGCCTCGGCCAGCAGCACCGCTTCGCGGTCGGCGGCCTCGGCGGCCAGCAGCGGCGCGAACACCGATCTGCGGCGCAGTTCGGTGCGCTGCACCGCGGCGTTGTGCTCGTCGAGGGCGTGGATGTCGGCCAGCAGCGACTCCTGCGACATGCGCGCGCTCATCGCGGTGGAGGCCACCGGCAGCGCCAGCTGCCTGCTCAGCGGCCTGCCTTCGCCGACCGTCTCCGGTTCCGGGTTGAGGTACAGCAGCCAGCGCGCGCTGGGCCGCTCGGTGGGCACCGCGGCCATCGCCTCCACCGCCGCGGTCACCGGGATGTTGTCCAGCACGCCACCGTCGATCACCCGGTACGGCCGGGGATCGGTGGTCGTCTCGGAGAACACGCCGAGCATGTCCGGCTGCCCGGCCGGGGCGCCGCCGACGCTCGCGTGCACCTGCGCCGGTTCGAACGCGAACGGGAACGAGGAGGTGGCGCGCGCGGCCTGCGCCATCCGCAGCGCGGTCGCCGGGAAGTCGGGCCCGGTGCCGAAGTCCGACAGCGGCTGCCCGGAGCGGCCGCGGTGGCGGAACCGGAACATCGCGGTGCGGCGCTGCTCGACCAGCGGACCGGAGCGGCCGTCGAAGTGCCGCTCCAGCACCGGATCCAGCAGGGTCGCGGTGAGCAGCAGCTCCAACCGGGACCCGAGGTTGCGGGCGTCCCGCGGCGGCGGGGTCAGCTCGGTGATCAGCCGGGCCAGTTCGGCGCGGAAGTAGTCGTCGCCCTCCAGCAGCGAATCGGGGCGGCGGTGCCAGAACTTCGGCACCGCGCGGCTCATCGCCTCCAGGTCCGCCAGCCGCACCCACAGCTCGCGCATGTCCTCGAACGGCATGCCGTAGACGATCGAGGCGGCCAGCAGCGACGCGTTCAGCCCACCCGCCGAGGCACCGGCGAGCACGTCCACCGACACCGACTCGTAGCCGGCGAGCCCGGCCAGCGCCGACCACGGGTGCTCGGCGTCCACATCGGTGCGCTCCGCCCGGGGCGGTTCGACCCGGCCCGCCCGGTCGGCGGCCGCCCGGTCCACCGCGGGCCGGTCCGAGCGGGACGTCGCGCGGCGCAGCAGGTCGATCTCGGCGACGGCGCCGCCGATCCACACCGCGAGGCTCGCCCCGCCTCGCATCGCCAGCGCCAGCCGGAGTTCCTGGTCGTTCTCCGCGCCCGCGCGGCGCGGCGCGCCCGGTTCGGCCTCGCCGGGCCGTTCCTGATCCACCACGTCGCCGCCCCCTCGGTCGACCCGCACGCCGGGGCCGGTTCGTCCAGCGGCGGCCACCGGCGATCACTGTTGATCAGAACGTACCGCGCCGCACCGACCCCGGGATCGCCCACACGGGCGGTGATCACCCGGTCGGCGGGCTCCAGCGGTCCGTTCGGGACATGCCCGCGGCGCGGCCCTTGCCCGCGATGACCAGTGCCATCTTCCGGGAGGCCTCGTCGATCATCTCGTCGCCGAGCATCGCCGCACCGCGCTTGCCGCCCGCCTCCGAGGTGTGCCACTCGTAGGCGTCCAGCACGTTCTCCGCGTGGTCGTAGTCCTCCTGGCGCGGCGAGAACAGCTCGTTCACCACGTCCACCTGCGCCGGGTGCAGCACCCACTTGCCGTCGAAGCCCAGCGCCGCGGACCGGCCGCCGACGCGCCGCATCCCCTCGACGTCCTTGATCGCCAGGTACGGCCCGTCGATCGCCTGCACGTCGTGCGCCCGCGCCGCCATCAGCATCCGCATCAGCACGTAGTGGTAGGCGTCGCCGACGTCGTAGCCGGGCGGCTGCTCGCCGACCACCATGGACCGCATGTTGATCGAGGCCATGAAGTCGGCGGGGCCGAACACCAGCGCTTCGACGCGCGGTGACGCGGACGCGATGGCGTCCACCTCGACCAGGCCGCGCGCGTCCTCGATCTGCGCCTCGACGCCGATCCGGCCGACCTCCAGACCGGTGGCGCGCTCCACCTGGGTCAGCGTCAGGTCCAGCCAGCGCACGTGGTCCGGGGTGGACACCTTCGGCAGCACGATGGTGTCCAGGTTCTCCCCGGCGGTCTCCACGACCTCCACCACGTCCCGGTAGGTCCACTGCGAGGTGAGGTCGTTGACCCGGACCGAGCGGATCTTGCCGTCCCAGCCGCCCTCGTTCAGCGCGGCCGCCACCCTCCCGCGGGCCTCCGCCTTCGCCAGCGGGGCCACCGCGTCCTCCAGGTCCAGGAAGAACGAGTCCACCGCCAGTCCGCGGGCCTTCTCGATCATCTTCGCGCTGGAGCCGGGAACGGCCAGGCAGCTGCGGCGGGCACGTCGGCGATCGACCACGGGAACCTCCTCATCGGGCACGGGCACCCAGGTCTCTACCACGATCGGCACCGCGCCGGTTGTGACGCCGGTCGCCGCGACTGCCCGGTACCGCCCCGACGACTAGCCTGATCAGCGTGGCAGCCACGACCAGGGTCTACGCAGCGCGGGTCGCGGGGCTCGCCGTGTTCGGCCCGGACGGCGAATCCATCGGCAAGGTGCGCGACGTCGTCGCCGGGCTCCGCGCCGCCGGGCAGCCACCGCGGGTCCTCGGCCTGGTGATGGAGATGGCGGCGCGGCGGCGGATCTTCGTGCCGATGCTGCGGGTGGTGCGCGTCGAACCGAACGCGGTCACCCTCGCCACCGGCTCGGTCAACACCCGCCAGTTCCACCAGCGCCCCAACGAGGTGCTGGTGCTCGGGCAGCTGCTGGACGCGAAGGTCACCCTCGCCGCCACCGGCGCCTCCGCGGTGCTGGTGGACGCGGCGCTGGAACAGACCCGCACCCGCGACTGGCGGATCAGCAGGCTCGCCGTCCGGGAGCGCACCGGGCGGCTCGGCAGGCGCGGGCCGGTGCAGGTCGTCGAGTGGGACCAGATCACCGGGCTCGCGGCCGCCGAGCTCACCGACCGGCCGCAGGGCGTGGCGCAGCTGCTGGCCCTGCTGGACACGATGCGCGCCGTGGACGTGGCCAGCACGCTGCACGAACTCCCCGCGAAGCGCCGGTACGAGGTGGCCGAGGCGCTCGACGACGAACGGCTCGCCGACGTGGTCGAGGAACTGCCGGAGGACGACCAGAAGGACCTCATCGGACACCTCGGCGAGGACCGGGCCGCGGACGTGCTGGAGGCGATGAGCCCCGACGACGCCGCCGACCTGCTCGCCGAACTGCCCGAAGTGGACAAGAACCGGCTGCTGGAGCTGATGGAGCCCGCCGAGTCGGCCCCGGTGAAGCGGCTGCTCGCCTACTCCGCGGACACCGCGGGCGGCCTGATGACGCCGGAACCGGTGGTCGTCGGCCCGGACGCCACCATCGCCGAGGCGCTCGCGATGGTGCGCAACGCGGAGCTGCCGGTGGCGCTGGCCAGCATGGTCTTCGTCTGCCGCCCGCCGTCGGCGACGCCCACCGGCCGCTACCTGGGCTGCGTGCACATCCAGCGGCTGCTGCGCGAACCGCCGTCGACGCTGGTGGCGGGCGCGCTGGACACCACGCTGGCCAGCCTGCCGCCGACCGCGACGCTGGCCGAGGTGACCCGCTACTTCGCCGCCTACAACCTGGTGTGCGGGCCGGTGCTCGACGACCAGGAGCACCTGATCGGCGCGGTCACCGTGGACGACGTGCTCGACCACCTGCTGCCGGAGAACTGGCGGGAGAGCGGACTGCCGGACGACCGGCGTTCCCCGGACGCACCGAAAGCGAGCGACGATGCCTGAACTGCTGTCCCGGCGGCGCCTGGACCAGCCCCGGATGCCGCGCCGGTTCTCCGTGGACTTCGACCCGGAGCTGTTCGGCCAGATCTCCGAGCGCGTCGCCCGCTTCCTCGGTACCGGCAAGTTCCTGTTCTGGATGACGGTGTTCGTGATCAGCTGGATCGGGATGAACCTGTTCGCGGTGGGCCTGCGCTGGGACCCGTACCCGTTCATCCTGCTGAACCTGGCGTTCTCCACCCAGGCCTCGTACGCGGCGCCGCTGATCCTGCTGGCGCAGAACCGGCAGGACGACCGGGACCGGGTCTCGCTGGAGGAGGACCGGGCGCGGGCCGAGCAGACGAAGGCCGACACCGAGTACCTGGCGCGGGAGCTGGCGGCGCTGCGGCTGGCCATCGGCGAGGTCGCCACCCGCGACTACCTGCGCGGCGAGCTGGACCGGCTGCGCGACGAGCTGCCCGGCACGGAGAGCCCGAGCGCCCGGCGCCGCCGCCAAGGCGCGGAGGGGCGCGAGGACGGCTGACCGCCGCGCCCGGACCGCGCGGCCGCACCCGGGGGGCGGTCGCGAGCGTGTCGGTCAGGCCTGGGCGCGTTGTCCCGGCGGTGCGGGAACGCCGCCCGCGGCGAGCTTCTCGCAGGTGCGGGCGAACTCCTCCAGCTCCCGCGGCTCAGTCACCGAAAGGAAGTACTGGGTCACTCCACCGAGGTGCGTACCGGATGCGGTGCGCAACCGGCCCTCGCCGGCTTCGGTGATCACCGCGAGCACTCCTCTGCCGTCCGAATCGACCCGGACGCGGCTGACCAGACCGATCCGCTCCAGGCGGTCGACCAGTCTCGTCACGCCCGACCTGGACAGCAGCACGGCGTCCGCGAGCTCGGTCATGCGCAGCCTGCGCTCGGGCGCTTCGTACAGCGCGTGCAGCACGTCGTAGGCGGCCAGCGTCAGCCGCTGCTCGGCGATCAGATCCCCTTCCAAGCAGCGCGTGACGCGGGCGTGCGCGCGCAGGAAGGTCCGATAGGCGAGCAGCTCGCCACGAGTGGGTAATCGATCAAGACCCGTCTCGGTCACGATGAGTGATACTACGGAGGGCAGTCACACGAATGCGAAGTGCCCCCACATTTCCCGGATGTGAGCACGTCGGGGCCGGTGCCTGGAATAAACCAGCGCACAGGGCTGTTCCGGCGGCTCCGAGAGCACTCGCGGCGGCCACCAGGGCGCCCCGGCGGGCCGTCACGCGCTGCGCACCTCGCCGGTGTTCCCGGAGCTACCGGCCCGTAACATCGTGGGCCGGTCCGTAGCATCGAGGGCAAGCACAGCCGCAGGAAGGGTCGGTGTCACCGCAACCGTGACCAGCACGCACTCCGCTCCCACCGAAGAGGCCGTCCGCCAGGCCCTCACCCAGGTCGAGGACCCGGAGATCCACAAGCCGATCACCGATCTCGGCATGGTCAAGTCCGTGGCCGTCGAGGACGGCGCGGTCTCCGTCGGCGTGTACCTGACGGTCCAGGGCTGCCCGATGCGCGAGACGATCACGCAGCGGGTCGAGACCGCGGTCGGTGCCGTCGAAGGCGTGCGGGCGGTGACCGTCGAGCTCGACGTGATGAGCGACGACCAGCGCTCCGAGCTGCGCAAGAAGCTGCGCGGCAACGCCGACGAACCCCGCATCCCCTTCGCCGAACCCGGCTCGATGACCCGGGTGTACTGCGTGGCGTCCGGCAAGGGCGGCGTCGGCAAGTCCAGCGTGACGGTGAATCTGGCCGCCGCGATGGCCAAGCGCGGGCTGTCGGTCGGCGTGGTCGACGCCGACATCTACGGCCACTCCGTCCCGCGGATGCTCGGCTCCGGCGGCAAGCCCACCCAGGTCGAGAAGATGATCATGCCGCCGCAGGCGCACGGCGTGAAGGTCATCTCGATCGGCATGTTCACCCCCGGCAACACGCCCGTCGTGTGGCGCGGGCCGATGCTGCACCGCGCGCTGCAGCAGTTCCTCTCCGACGTCTTCTGGGGCGACCTGGACGTGCTGCTGCTGGACCTGCCGCCCGGCACCGGCGACATCGCGCTGTCCACCGCCCAGCTCATCCCGAACGCCGAGATCCTCGTCGTCACCACCCCGCAGCAGGCCGCCGCCGAGGTCGCCGAGCGCGCGGGCGCCATCGCCATGCAGACCCGGCAGCGGCTGGCGGGCGTCGTGGAGAACATGTCCTGGATGGAACTGCCCGACGGCCAGCGCATGGAGATCTTCGGCAGCGGCGGCGGGCAGATCGTCGCCGACTCGCTCAGCCGCGCCGTCGGCTCCGAGGTCCCGCTGCTGGGCCAGGTGCCGCTGGACACCCGGCTGCGCGAAGCCGGCGACAGCGGGACCCCGCTGGTCGTGGAGGCTCCCGAGTCGCCTGCCGCGCAGGTCCTCACCGACGTCGCCAAGCGGCTCTCCACCCGGGCCCGCGGCCTCGCAGGCCAGCTGCTGTCGGTCTCCCCGGCCTGATCGACCCGCGGACGCCCGCCGACCCCGAACCCGGGCGGCGGGCGTTCTCGCGTTCGGGGGCGGTCGACGCCGTGCGGCGGCCGGTGCAGTGACAGCAGTGCAGCGGTCACTGCACCACGACGGTCAGCGCAGCCCGGCGGTCGACGCACCGCGACAACCAGCGCAGCCCGGCGGTCAGCGCACCCGGCGGTCAACGCACCGCGGCGGTCACTGCTGTTCGGTGCGGGCGATGGCCAGCAGGCCGTCGCCGACGGGCAGCGCGACCGGCACCAGCGATTCGTCCGCGCGCACGGCCCTGGTCAGCTCGCGCAGCGCCTGGGCGCGCGGCTCCTGCCGCTGCGCGGCGTCGACCGGCCCGGCGAACACGATGGCCCCGCCCGGGCGCAGCAGCGGCGCGCCGAGTTCGAGGAACACCGGGTACTTGGTGGGCATCGCATCGACGAACACCAGGTCGTAGGCGCCCTCGGTGAGCTTGGGCAGCACCCGCTCGGCCAGCCCGGCGATGAACCGGGTGCGGGAGCGGGGCACGCCTTCGGCCCGCAGCGCCTCGCGCGCGATGTGCTGCGCGGCGGCGTCGATGTCGATCGAGGTCAACACCCCCTCGGGCACCATGCCGCGGAGCAGCCAGCTCGCCGAGGCGCCCGTGCCGGAGCCGATCTCGACGACGGATTTCGCGCGCAGCACGGTCGCCAGGAAGCGCAGCGCGGCGCCCGCGGACGCGTCGATGGACTCTTCCGCTGGGTCGGCCGCCTGCCCGATGGATCCGCGGGCGTCGCCGAGCATGCTGCCCGGCCGGTCCAGGGGACCGGTGCCGATCGACGTCTCGGGTATCACGAGGCGCAAGATTATCTTCAGCGGGCGGTTCGGTTGCCCCTGTTCGGCACATCGTTAGACGGCTGTTTCCGGTATCACGTCCGATCTTGGGCCGATCAGGTGAACGTCAGGTTCTCAGGCTGCTCTCAGGGCCTTTTCATCCGTCCCTCACGAGCGCGCGCGAGAGTGGGTTGCGACCGGGAGCGGACCGCCGCTCCCCGCAACGAGGGCAGCACGCGGAACGCGCGCCCCACCGGCCCCGCCCGGCCTCGGCCGGGGAACAAACCGGCGATCGCGTTCGTTCCCCGGATGCACACGCCGCAGGAGGTGGCTTCTCGTCCGATGCCAACACAGTCGATGAGTCCGGCCGTTCGAGCCGACCAGCACGCCGTCGCCACCGCACCCGTCGCGGAGGCGACGTGGACGCCGCCGTCCTGGGACGAGGTGGTCCGGGAGCACGCCGACCGGGTGTACCGGCTGGCGTACCGGCTCACCGGCAACCAGCACGACGCCGAGGACCTCACGCAGGAGACGTTCATCCGCGTCTTCCGCTCGCTGGCGTCCTACAAGCCCGGCACCTTCGAGGGCTGGCTGCACCGGATCACCACGAACCTGTTCCTGGACATGGCCCGGCGCCGCTCCCGGCTGCGCATGGAAGGCCTGCCCGAGGACACCGACCGGCTGCCCAGCACCGGCCCCAGCCCCGAGCAGGTGTTCTACGACACGCACCTGGACCCGGACCTGCAGGCAGCGCTGGACGAGGTGCCGCCGGAGTTCCGCGCGGCCGTGGTCCTGTGCGACGTGGAAGGGCTGTCGTACGAGGAGATCGGCACCACCCTCGGGGTGAAGCTCGGTACTGTGCGCAGCAGGATCCACCGCGGCAGGCAGATGTTGAAGGCCACGTTGGAAGCCAGGCGGGAGCAGGCTCGGGAGGACTCGGCATGACGGCTCGGCGAGGGTGGGGGCTGTCCGAACAGCACCTCGCACTGGACGCGCTCGTGGCATTCGTGGACGGGGAGCTCACCGCCAACGCCCACGACCGCGCGGCCGCCCACCTCGCCAGGTGCCCGGCGTGCGCGGCCGAGGCCACCGCCCAGCGGCAGGCACGGGCGGCGGTGCGCTCCGCATCCTGCCCGTCGATGTCCGCCGGGCTCCTGCAAGCGCTGCAGTCGATCCCGTCGAGCGCCGAACTCCCCGCCCAGCCCGACGGGCTGGCGCTGACCGAAGAGGGGCAGCTCGTCGCGATCAACCCGGGCGCACGACCGGGCCGGTTCGGTTCCGGCGCGGCGCTCGGTTCCAGCACTCCCCTCGGCGGCGGCAGGCAGCCGATGGGGTCGAGCACGCCGCTCGGCTCGGCGCAGTCCGAGGAACCGCGTGGTGGGCGCGGCAGGCGAGCGGGTGCGGGCGTGGTGTTCTCCGGGCTGGTGCTCGGCGCCTTGGCGCTGGTGAGCATCCCGGACGACCAGCTCCCGCCGACCGACGCGGGTCCGCCGCTGCCGCTGCCCGGCGAGGCCTACGACTCGGCTCTGATCCCCGCTTCGGCGCGGCTGGACGAGCCTCGGACGCCGACCTCGGCGGCACCGACGTCCGCCACCTCGCCGGCCCCCACTTCGGGCGCGGCGCCGGGTGCCGAAGCCCCGTTCACGCCGCCCGACGCGCCGCTGGTCTCCGCCTCCACGCAGCCCTGATCATCGGGCCACCGCCCGGCGCCTACGCGGACTTCACCTGGTGCTGGGCAGGATGGGGACGTACCGGTGCGCGGGCGATCACCCACGTGTGATCCACTCGCATCGCCGATGTGTCGACGACTTCGCAGGCCCGGGGAGCGATGAGCGAGCAGCCGAGGAAACCCGCGCAGGAGGCCGATCCGGTGCGGCCCGACGAGGCTCGGCCGCACGACGACCAGCGCCACCAGGTTCCGCCCGCGCCGGACGGCGAAGCGGTGCACCCGTGGCAGCCGGGTTCGGCCGCTCCCGCCCGCGGCGTGCCCGCCGAGGACTTCTCCCGCCCGGACCAGGACGCGCCACCCGCTCCGCAGCAGCCCGCACCGCCCCGGCACCCCGAGGTCGACCCCGCGCAGGCCGCCGCCTTCGGCAGGCCCGACGGCGTCTCCGGCAGCTTCCAGACCGGGAACGACCGCCGCGCGCCCGGCGTCGAGCAGGCCCCTCCCCCACCCGATGCGCTGGTCAAGGCGTTCGGCCGCCCGCAGGGCACGCCCGAATCGCTGCAGCGCGAGCCCGGGGAGACCGCGCCCGCGCCCGCCGCTGACGAGCCCGCCACGTTCTGGAACGACCGCGGCGACCAGGACCCGTGGCGCAACCCGTCGGCGAGCTCCGTGATCGGCCCGCCCGCGGTGTCCGAGGCCGCCCCCGAACCTTCGCCCGAGCCCGGGCCGGGTCCGCTGCTGAGCGCCCGCGAAGTGCTGTTCGGCCGCCGGGTGCGGCCGCGCTCGCTGGCCGCGCTGGCCGGGGTCGCCGTGCTGCTGGCCGGGATCGGCGGCTTCGTCGGGCGGATCACCGCCGAGGAGGGCAACCCGCTGACCAACCCGGACGTGACGCTCGCCGAGGTGCAGCCGGGTGTGGACCGGCCCAGCGGCGGCGTGTCCGCCGTGGCCCGCCGCATCGTGCCTGCCGTGGTCTCGGTCGAGGTGCACGTCGGTGCGCAGGGCGGCAGCGGCTCCGGGGTGGTCATCGACGGCGACGGCTACATCGTCACGAACAACCACGTGGTGTCGATGGCCGCGGACACGCCGGGCGCGACGGTGTCCGCGGTGTTCAGCGACGGCAGCCGGGTGCCCGCCCGGATCGTGGGCCGGGACGTGAAGACCGACCTCGCCGTGATCAAGGTGGAGGTGGCGAACCCGACGGTGGCGCAGCTGGGCCGCTCCGCCGATCTCGCGGTGGGCGACCAGGTGATCGCCGTGGGCTCCCCGCTGGGACTGGCCAGCACGGTCACCACCGGCATCGTCAGCTCGGTGCACCGGCCGGTGCGGCTGGCCGGGGAGGGCACCGACACCAACGCGGTGGTGGACGCGATCCAGACGGACGCGGCGATCAACCCGGGCAACTCGGGTGGCGCGCTCGTCGACGGCAACGGCGCGGTGGTCGGCATCAACAGCGGCATCCGCACCATCGGTTCCGGTGGTGAGGGCGGTTCGATCGGGCTGGGCTTCGCGATCCCCATCGACGACGTGCGGCGCATCGCGCAGGAGCTGATCCGCAGCGGGCGGGCCGCGCACGCGGACCTCGGGGTGAACGCCAAGTCCGTCAACGACGGCACCACCGACGGCGCCCAGGTGCTCAACGTGCGGGACGGCGGTTCCGCGGCCGGGGCGGGCATCGCCGAAGGCGACGTGATCATCCGGGTGGGCGATCGGAAGGTGAGCACCGCGGACGAGCTGGTGGTGGCGACCGATCGGCACCGCGTCGGCGAGACCGTGCCGGTGACGGTGGTGCGCCAGGGCCGCGAGCTGGTGCTGGACGTGGCACTGCGCTGATCGCGCGCAGTTCTGGGAAAAGTGGCGTTTCCACCGGGCCCCGGCCGATGGGTAGGCTGGGTCCGGCGCGCAGCGCCACGCACGGGAGCGAAAGGTGATCCGAGGTGTTCGACAGCATCGGCTGGGGTGAGATCCTGGTCCTCATCGTGGTCGGTCTGTTCATCCTCGGTCCGGACCGGTTGCCCGAGGGCGCCGCGTGGCTGGGCAAGACGATCCGGCAGGTCAAGCAGTACGCCACCGGGGCGAGGGAGCACCTGCGCTCCGAGCTGGGCCCCGAATTCGACGAGCTGCGCAAGCCGTTGGAGGACCTGCGCGGCATCCGCGACTTCAACCCGCGCAGCGCGGTCACCAAGCACCTGTTCGACGGGGAGAACCCGCTCGACCCGCCGCTGAACGGGAACGGGACCGGCACGAACGGCAGCGGTACCGCCGCGAAGCCGCCGACCCCGGCCGCGCAGCCCCCGAAGCCGCAGCAACCGCTGGAGCAGGGCGAGCGCCCCCCTTACGACTCCGACGCGACCTGAGCCTGAGCCGCCACCGGCTCCGCCCGCGCGGTTTCGGCGCGCCTGCCGCGCAGCACCGCGAGCCCGGCCAGCAGCATCGAGCAGCCGAGCACGATCGACATCCCGTTCCAGCCCCAGGCCGCGTAGGCGATGCCGCCGACCACGCCGCCGACGCTGCTGCCGCCGTAGTACGCGAGCTGGTACATCGCCGAGGCCTGGCCGCGCGCCGACGGTGACGCGAGCACTCCCACCCAGCCGCTGGCCACCGAGTGCGCCGCGAAGAACCCGCCGGTGAACACGACGAGCCCGGCCAGGATCACCACCAGGTTCCCGGCCAGCATCAGCAGCAGCCCCAGCAGCGCGGTGCCCAGCCCGGTCAGCAGCACCGGCCGCCGCCCCCACCGGTCGGCGAGCCCGCCCGCGACCGCGGAGGTCACGGTGCCCGCCGCGTAGGCCAGGAACGCGAGCGCGGCGAGCGCGGGCGGCACCGACAGCGGCGGTTCGACCAGCCGGAACCCGAGCACGTTGTAGACGGCCACGAACGCGCCCATGCCGAGTGCGGCGACGAGGAACGGCGGCCGCAGCGCCGGATCGGTGGCAGCGGCCCGCACGCCGACCAGCAGCGGCTTCCAGTGCAGTTCCTGCCGCCGCTGGTGGCGTTCCTTCGGCAGCAGCAGCACGAAACCGACGGTGCAGATCCCGGCGAGGACGGCGACGGCCGCGATCCCACCGGCCCACCCCGCGTAGTCCCCGGCGATGCCGCCGAGCAGCCGACCGGACATGCCGCCGACGGTGGTGCCCGCGACGTAGAGGCCCATCGTGGTGCCGAGGTCGCGCCCGCCCGTCTCGTCGGCGAGGTAGGCGGCGGCGACGGCGGCGATGCCCGCCACGGCCGCGCCCTGCACCAGCCGCAGCGCGACCAGCAGCGGGAAGTTCCCGATGAACGGCAGCAGCACGCCGATCGCTTCGGCGAGCAGCAGCGAGCCGACCATGATCCGCCGCCTGCCGTACACCTCGGACAGGGTGCCGAGCGGGATCGCCGCGATCGCCAGGCCGAGGGTGCCCGCCGAGACCAGCAGGGCCACGGTGCCGGGCGCGAGGCCGAAGGCGTCGGCGAACTGCGGCAGCACCGGTTGCGGGGCGTACAGCAGCGCGAACAGGGCCAGTGCGCCGATGAGCAGCGCGATCCTGATGCGGCGGATGCGGTTCAGGTCGTCGGTGAGCACATCGGCGACCGTAAGCCGAGCTAATTAATGCGTCCAATGCGCCGGAGGCCCACAATTCATGCCGTGCCGCATGAATCAGAGCCGCCGCTGGACGCCGCCCAGCTCACCGCCGATCTCGCCCCGACGCTGGACCTGCTGCGCACGGTCGCCGCCGAGGGGCATCTCACACGCGCGGCGGCCCGGCTCGGCGTCCCGCAGCCCACGGTGAGCCGCGCGCTGGCCAGGATCGCCGACCGCCTCGGCACCGACGTCGTCACGAAGGAGGGGCGCGGTGTCCGGCTCACCCGCACCGGGGCGCAACTGGCGGCCGCCGCCGAGCACGCCTACGCGGAGCTGGCGGACCGGTGCCGCGAGGTGGTCGAGGAGCTGGACCCGGACCGCGGCCGCATCTCGCTCGGCTTCCAGCACACCATGGGCAGCGCCCTCGTCCCGGAGCTGATCCGCGGTTTCCGCGCCGGGCATCCCGGGGTGCGGTTCCGGCTCGTGCAGGGGGCCAGGGACGACATGCTGGCGGGCGCCCTGGACGGCCGGCTCGACCTGTGCCTGGTCTCGCCGCTGCCGACCGGCGCCGAGTGGCGGTCGGTGGCGGTGGCGCGCGACGAGCTGGTCGCGGTGGTGCCACCCGGCCATCCGCTGGCCGAGCGCGCGGAGGTGCGGCTCGCGGAGCTGGCCGCCGAGGAGTTCGCGCTGATGAGCCCGGGCTACGGGTTGCGGCACATCGTCACCGAGCTCGCCGAGGCGGCCGAGGTGCCGCTGCGGCCCAGCTGGGAAGCGGAGGAGGTCGGCACCCTCCGCGGCCTGGTGGCCGCCGGTCTCGCCGTCACGCTGCTCCCCCGGGCCTTCGGTGGCGAGGTGGCGGGCACGGTGGAGATCTCGCTGTCCCCGGCCGCGCACCGCACGGTCGGGATGGCCTGGCCGGCCGGCCGCACCCCGCCGCCGGTGGTGCGCGCGTTCCGCGACCACGCCACGTCCCGGCCCGGAACGGTCACGTCCCTGCCCTGAACGGCAGCGATCCCGCGGGGATCGGGTCCACCGCGGGATCGCTCCGGTCCGGCTACCTCATCCGGCCAGCGAGGCGGCCAGTTCGACGAGGGTGCGGGCCGCGAAACCGGTCGCGCCCGGCACGACCTCGTCGTAGGACTTGTCCGCGCGCCCCGGGCCCGCGATGTCCAGGTGCGCCCACGGCACGTCGCCGATGAACTCGCGCAGGAACAGCGCGGCGGTGATCCCGCCCGGCCCCTGCGGCGCCTGCCGCACGTCGGCGAGCTCGCCGCGCACGTCGGCCGCGTGGTCCTCCAGCAGCGGCATCGGCCACCAGGACTCGCCGACCCGCTCGCCCGCCTCCCGCAGCGACCGGCCGAGCCGCTCGTCGGTGCTGAACAGGCCACCGGTGCGCAGCCCGAGCGCGACCTTCATCGCGCCGGTCAGCGTGGCCACGTCCACGAGGTAGTCCGGTTCGAGCCGGTCCACCGCGTAGGCCAGCGCGTCCGCGAGCACCATGCGCCCTTCGGCGTCGGTGTTGCCGACCTCGGTGGTCTTCCCGCCGTAGTGCCGCACCACGTCACCGGGCCGGTAGCTGCTGCCCGACACGTGGTTCTCCGCGGACGGCACCAGCGCCGTCACCCGCACCGGCAGCCGCAGCCGGGCGATGGACAGCAGGGCGCTGAGCACCGCGCCACCGCCTGCCATGTCGGTGCGCATCAGGTGCATGCCGTCGGCGGGCTTCAGCGACAGCCCGCCGGTGTCGAAGGTGATGCCCTTGCCGACCAGCACCAGGTGCGGACCGGACTTCACGCCTTCCGGACGCCACGCCAGTTCCAGCAGCCGCGGCGGGCTCGCCGAGCCGCCCCCGACGGCGAGCAGGCCGCCGAAGCCCTTGTCCGCCAGCCACTTCTCGTCCCGCACGGTCGCGGTGACGCCCTGCAGCGGACCCGCGAGCGCGGTGCCCGCACCGGCCAACCAGGCCGGGTTCTTCACGTTCGACGGTGCGTTGGCGAGGTCCCGGGTCAGCGAGGTGGCCGCGGCCAGCTCCTCCGCCCGGGCCACGGCCACGCGGAACGCGTCCGCGTCCGCCCCGCCGGGAACCACCAGTAAGGCCTTGCGCATCCGCGGCGCGGCCGGTTCCGCCGACACCCGGAACCGGTAGTCGCCCAGCGACACCCCGAGCGTCAACGCCGAGACGAGCTCGACGTCGGCGTCCGCGGGCAGCAGCACCTGGACGTACTCCGCGTCGGCCGCATCGCCCAGGTCCGCGGGGTCGTCGTCCGAGGCGACCCCTTCGCCGAGCTTGGCGCGCGCCGCCCGCGCGATCGACGCGCCGATCGCGCGCCAGTGGCCGGGTTCGCCGGAGCCCGCCCCGACGGCCCAGCCGAACCGCCCGTCGGCCAGCGGAACCGTGCGCACCTCGCCCACGGATGCGGTCACGCCCAGCGCTTCGAGCAGCGCGACGTCCACTCCCCACGGTTCGGCCGCTGCGGCCAGGTCGGGCCCGGAGACCCCGTCGAACACCGGCACCGCCGTCGGCACGCCGTCCCGCCACCGCGAGACCACGTCCACTTCGACCAGTGCCGTCGGGATCACCGGGAGCGCTGTCTGCTCCGGCGACCGCGACGAACCGAACACCGAGGAATCGGACACGGATTGAGATCCTTCCCGCACTCAAAGAGAAAAGGCCGTCTCGGCCACTCCACGGACACCGGCTCCGGCATCGAACTCGGATGCCAGAGCCGGTGAGACGATCGGGTGCACGCCGATCGCTTGCGCAGCGGCCTCAGCCGGTGGCAGATTCCAGGGCATCGCCCAGGTTCTTTGCCTCCTCCACCGACATCTCGACGACGAGCCGCCCACCGCCCTCAAGGGGGACGCGCATTACGATGCCGCGACCCTCCTTCGTCACCTCGAGGGGACCGTCACCGGTCCGGGGCTTCATGGCCGCCATAGCGTGCTCCCTCCGTGAACTCTTCCCACCCACTGATCGCCCACAACCAGCCGGGTCCGGTCCCATTCTCCCCCATCCGGACGCAGCCGCGAAACCGAACCGATCAACTCGTGTCGCTGTTGCGCTGGTCGAATGCCCGTGGCAGGTGGCAGACTCAGGCTCCGTGCGGGCTTTTTCCGGGCTTTTCGGCTCTCCGCACGGCCACCCGTGCGGGCGTCGTGCGGCGGCAGCGGCATTCCCGGCCGACCGTCCAGTCAGGACCTCCTCCGCGCCGCGCTCCGTGATCGACCCGGCACCGCCCGTGCGCGGTCCACTGTGGATGCGCTGGTCAGGGCGGCCGCGGCCCGCACCTCCCAGGCGACGAAAGGGCGAGAAGTGTCCGATGTACTGCTGACCCGCGACACCGGTGGCGTGCGACTGCTCACGCTCAACCGGCCGGAGTCGTTCAACGCGCTCAACGTCGAGCTCAAGCTCGCGCTGGTCGGCGCCCTGCGCGAGGCCGCAGCCGACGACGCGGTGCGCGCGGTGGTGCTCACCGGCAGCGGGCGCTCGTTCTGCGCGGGCCAGGACCTCAAGGAGCACATCGCGCAGCTGCAAGCGGACGACCCGAGTCCACTGAAGACGGTGGAGGAGCACTACAACCCGCTGATCAGGGCGGTGGTGACCATGCCGAAGCCGGTCATCTCCGCGGTCAACGGCAGCGCGGCCGGGGCGGGCGCCTCGCTGGCGTTCGCGAGCGACCTGCGGATCGCCTCGGCGGACGCGAAGTTCCTGATGGCCTTCGCCAACGTCGGGCTGTCGACGGATTCCGGCGCGTCCTGGACGCTGCCGCGGCTGATCGGCTACGGACGGGCGATGGAACTGCTGCTGCTGGCCGAACCGGTCGCCGCCGAAGAGGCGCTGCGCATCGGCATGGTCAACCGGGTGGTCGACCAGGGCCAGGCCACCGAGGCGGCGATGGAGCTCGCCGCGCGGATGGCGACCGGCCCCACCAGCGCTTTCGCCCGGATCAAGGAGACGGTCCGCGCGGCGGCCGCCGAGGGCATCGACGAGGCGCTGGACGTGGAGGCGGGCGCGCAGAACGAGGCGGGCAGCACAGCCGACCACCGCGAGGCGGTGGCTGCGTTCGTGGAGAAGCGGACGCCGAACTTCACCGGGCACTGACCCGCGCCGCGGGCCGTCCGCCGGGCGGCCCGCGCCGGATCACCCGGTGCGCTCAAGATCACTCGGCAAGCGCCGGATCACGCCGGATCACCCGGTGCGCGGCCGGTACTCCGGGCAGAACTCGGCGAACCGGTCCAGCGACCGCCGCAGGCCCCAGCTGAACGCGGGCCGCACCACCGGCCACAGCGCGCCGGTCCCGGCGGGCGCCGACAGGTCCTCCCACCACACGAAGGTCGACTCGTCGGCCTTGCAGTGCGCGATCACCCGGAAACCGCCCTCCCCGGACACCAGGGCGCCGGTGTGGCGGACCCGGCAGCACAGCGGCCGCCGCATCTCGATGATCTCCATGGTGTCCAGGAAGCCGACCCCCCGCAGCCCGGTGAACGCGGCCAGCGTGGTGCCGAGGCCGCCGTCGCCGCGGACCACGTGCACCGAGGTGCCGAGCATCCACTCGCCCTGCCGCGACCAGTCGGTCGCCGCCGCCCACACCTGTTCCGGTGCGGCGCGCACCGGTACCTCCAGCCGCAGTTGCGCATTGCCCACCCGACTCACTCCTCCTGGTCGACCGACCGGGCGCGCTGCAGCTGATCGCCCGCGATGTCGAGCTGCCGCTGCAGGACGGCGACCTGGCCGCGCAGGTCGTCGATCTCGTTGGCCAGCCGCTCCAGCGCCCAGTCCACCTCGGCAGCCTTGTACCCGCGCACGACCTGTTGAAACCGCAGCGAGCGCACGTCGGCGCCTTCGACGTCGACGGCGGGCAGTCTGGTCGGCGTCGCTCCGGGCGGCAGCGCCTCCAGCTGCTCCCCCCGCCCGAAGACCAGGGCAGCGAGCAGGTAGATCACCGCGGCGACCACGAGCACGACGAACAGGTAGATCAGCGCACTAGCCACGGTCCGATCGTGGCACGCCCGCCCCGCCGGGCGGCAGCAGACCTCGCCGGTGCGGCCGCGCTCAGCCCTGGGCCGGGATGACCTTGCCTTCGAGGACGCCTTCGATGGCCGAGGTGAACTCGCGCCACGCGCGGCGTTCCGCGCGCAGCGCCTCCGCGCCGGAGGGGGTGAGCCGGTAGGTGCGGCGCTGCCTGCCGCCGACGGTACTCCAGGCGCTGGTGACGTAGCCGGCGCGCTCCAGCCTGCGCAGCGCCGGGTACACGGTGCCCGTCGGGAGGTCCAGCGCACCACCGCTGCGCTGCTGCAACGCCTCGATGATCGCGTACCCGTGCAGCTGTCTGCCGTCCAGGGTCGCCAGCAGCAGCGCGTCGAGGTGTCCGCGGAGCGCATCAGCCTTCACAGGTAGCGACTCTACGGTCATTCGCCACCACTGTCACCGTTCCGGCACAAGGGGACCTTGGTCCTTTCCCGATTCCTCTGCCGGTGAGTTCGATCACTCACCCGGGTGGTCGGGTTTCGCGGCGAACGGAGCCGTCCCGGTTCCGCCGACCGGCGGGTGGGGAGATCGCGTTTCGTGACCGGCCCGGCGAGACCGTCGCCCCGTTCGTGGGGCATTGCTCGACCGAACGAGTGGATCGATTCACGAGCACCGCATCGCCGCTCCCCGGCGGCAGCACACTGCGGATCACCAGACGCGCCCCGAGCCGGGCGCGTGCCGACGAGGAGGCCAGGAGGTCGGCGTGCGCGACGACAGCGAACGACAAGCCACCGGTTCGATCGACGACCGGGAGGTCGTCCTGCCCGCTCCCCGCCGCAGGCCCGACGCGGCACCGAGCTCGCTGTCGGTCCGGTCGAGCCTCGACGACCTGCGGGTGCGCATCGCCGCGCTGGTGGAGGCGGTGCACAACCTGCCCGCCACCGGCCTGGAGCTGGACGAGGCGCAGTGGCGCATCGACGAGCTCGCCCAGGAGATCAACCGCCCGTACCCGAGTCAGCCGCGGGTGCGCTCCCGCTGGCTGCGGCTCGCCCCGCTGCTCACCGAGCTCGACGCCGCGCTCCCCGTCGCCGCCACCGGCCGGATGATCGACGACGCCTTCTGACCGGCGGTGACCGCACCCGGCGGGTCGTGCCCGGCGTCCGACCGGCGGCGGAGCCGCTGAGCGGCGACCACCTGAGCGGCAGGACCCCGCCCGCCGGATGCTCGCGAGGACGGCGGGCTCTCCCGCGGTCGAGCCGGTGACGGCGGTCCCGCAGCGAGAACCCCGCTGAGCTTCCGCCCCGTTCCGCGGTGCAAGCCCGAACCCCGAGGAGGTCAGGCGAGGGCGCGCAGCACGTGGTGCGGTGGGGTGGTCCCGGCGATCGCCGCGACCATGTCCAGGACCCGCCGGGTCTCGGCGACGTGGTGCGCGCGGAACACGCGCGCACCGCCCCAGGCGGCGACGGCGGTGGCGGCGAGGGTGCCCTCCAGCCGCTCGCCCACCTCGGCGTCGAGGGTCTCGCCGATGAAGTCCTTGTTCGACAGCGCCATCAGCACCGGCCACCCGGTGTCGGCGAGCTCGGACACCCGCCGCACCAGTTCGAGCCCGTGCCAGGTGTTCTTGCCGAAGTCGTGCGTCGGGTCGATCAGCACTCCGCAGCGCGGCACGCCGAGCGCGACCGCGGCTTCGGCGCATTCGACCAGCTCGGCGACGACCTGGCCGACCACGTCCGGGTAGCGCACCCGGTACGGATCGGTGCGCGGCGGCAGCCCACCGGTGTGCGAGCACACGACACCCACGCCGAACTCGGCGGCGACCCGAGCCACGTCGGGATCCGCGCCGGCCCAGGTGTCGTTGAGCAGGTCGGCGCCCGCTTCGCACACCCGCCTGGCGACATCGCCGCGCCAGGTGTCGACGCTGATCACCAGCCGGGGATGCCGCTCGCGGACCGCGGCCACGAACGGCACCACCCGCCGGGACTCCTCGTCGGCACCGACCCGTTCGCCCTGCGCCCCGGCGCGGACCCCGCCGATGTCGACGATGTCGGCGCCGTCGGCGACCGCGGCGTCCACGGCCGCCAGCGCGGCGTCGGCGGCGAACGTGGCGCCGCGGTCGAAGAACGAGTCGCGGGTGCGGTTGACGATGGCCATGACCAGCGGCCGGTCCGCCGCCACGTCCTTGTCCCCGAAGCGCAGCGCGGGCTGAGTCGTCATGCTCCCGATCCTGGCACGACCGGGTGCGGCGCCCGCCCGCGCCGGTTCAGCGGGACGGCACCGCGCAGGCGTCCAGCGCCGCTTCCACCTCGGTGACCACGACCAGCGCGTCCAGCGAGCGCTGCGAGGCGAACCCGTCGGCGACGAGCCTGCGCACCCAGGCGAGCATCCCGTCGTAGTGCCCGTCGGGGTCGAGGATCACGACCGGCTTCTCGTGCATGCCGATGTACCGGGACGTCCACACCTCGAACAACTCCTCGCAGGTGCCGATGCCGCCGGGCAGGGTGAGGAACGCCGAGGCGTGCGCGTCCATCAGGCCCTTGCGCTCGCGCATGGTGTCGACGACGAGGAGCTCGTCGGCATCGTCGTCGGCGACCTCCCGGTCCACCAGGGCGCGCGGGATGACGCCCACGGTGCGGGCACCGCCGGCGCGGGTCGCCCGCGCCACCTCACCCATCATCGAGACGCGCCCGCCACCGGAGACGAGCGTCCAGCCGCGCTTGGCGATGCCGGTGCCGACCTCGGCCGCGAGGTCCAGGTACCGCTGGTCCACCGGTCCGGAGGCGCAGTACACCGCGACCGCGTTCCCGGTGGTCTCCTGCTCGCTCAATGCGCCGCCTCCCAAGCCTGGTATGCCTCTTCCACGATGCGCACCGCATCCTCCACATCATCGGTCAGGTGCAGCAGGGCCAGGTCCTTCTCACCGACCTTGCCGGACGCGAGCATCGTGTCCCGCACCCAGTCGTAGAGGCCTTGCCAGTAGGACCGGCCGAACAGCACCACGGGGAACTTCGTGACCTTCTTGGTCTGCACCAGGGTGAGCGCCTCGAACAGCTCGTCCATCGTGCCGAACCCGCCGGGCAGGCAGATGAAGGCCTGGGCGTACTTGATGAACATGGTCTTCCGGGCGAAGAAGTACCGGAAGTTCACCCCGAGGTCCACCCACGGGTTGAGCCCCTGCTCGAAGGGCAGCTCGATGCCGAGACCGACCGACAGCCCGCCCGCCTCGGACGCGCCCCGGTTCGCCGCCTCCATGGTGCCCGGTCCGCCGCCGGTGATCACGGCGCAGCCGATGTCGGCCATGGCCGCGCCCAGCCGCACGCCCATCTCGTACTCGGGGTGTTCGCGCGGGGTGCGGGCGGATCCGAAGATGGTCACCGCGCGCGGGACCTCGGCCAGCGCGCCGAACCCCTCCACGAACTCCGATTGGATGCGCATGACCCGCCACGGGTCGGTGTGCACCCAGTCGGTGGGGCCGCGCGAGTCCAGCAGCCGCTGGTCGGTCGTCGTCGGTTCGTGCAGGCGGGAGCGGCGCAGCACGACCGGTCCGCGTCGCTTCTCCTGCGGGCGCTCGGCGCCGTTCGGTGAACCCTCGATCGTCATGGGTCGAGGGTAAGCAGGCGCCGGAGAACTCCAGGTGCCGCGCCGGTGACCACGTGGTGCCGTCCGGTCTCACGACCGGCGAAGGGCCTCGGTGACCTGCGCGAACCCGCCCGCGCGGCGGCTCGCGGGCGTACCGTGGGCGGTACGACGACCGAGCGGTGCCCCGGCGGGTCGGCGGTACCGCGGTCAGGGGGCGGCCATGCTCATCGAACTGCTCGTCATCGTCCTGGTCATCGGCGTGATCGGCACGGCTTCCGCGGCGCGGATCATCACGCAGTACGAGCGGGGCGTCGTGTTCCGCTTCGGCAGGCTCCAGGAATCGGTGCGCGGTCCCGGCCTCACCTTCGTGGTGCCCGGGGTGGACCGGTTGCGGAAGGTGAACCTGCAGATCATCACCATGCCGGTGCCCGCGCAGGAGGGCATCACCCGGGACAACATCACGGTGCGGGTGGACGCGGTGGTGTACTTCAACGTCACCGATCCGGCACGCGCGCTGGTCAACGTGGAGGACTACCTGTTCGCGATGGGCCAGGTCGCGCAATCCTCGCTGCGCTCGATCATCGGCAAGAGCGACCTGGACGACCTGCTGTCGAACCGGGAGCGGCTGAACCAGGGCCTCGAAGTGATGATCGACAACCCGGCACTGCACTGGGGCGTGCACATCGACCGGGTGGAGATCAAGGACGTGTCGCTGCCGGAGTCGATGAAGCGCTCCATCGCCCGGCAGGCCGAGGCGGAGCGGGAGCGGCGCTCGCGGATCATCGCCGCCGACGGCGAGTTCCAGGCGTCCCGCAAGCTGTCCGAGGCGGCGGGCGTCATGGCCGACGCCCCGGCCGCGTTGCAGCTGCGGCTGCTGGAGACCGTGGTCGAGGTGGCGGCGGAGAAGAACTCGACGCTGGTGCTGCCGTTCCCGGTGGAGCTGCTGCGCTTCGTCGAGCACGCCCAGCACACCGCGGCCGGGCCCGCACCGGAGCAGCGCCGGGACGAGCCCCGCCCCGGCGCGATCGACCAGGTCCCGGACCCGGCGGGCGTGCCCGACGTCGAAGGCGTCCCGCAGGTCCACGACGCCCGCATGGGGCCCGGGGTCCTCAGCTCAGGAAGCGGGTGAGCGCTTCGGCGCAGCTCAGGATCTGGGCGACGGGCACGTTCTCCTGCCGGGTGTGCGCCAGCGTCGGCGAACCGGGGCCGAAGTTCACCGCGGGCATTCCGCGCGCGGCGAACCGGGCCACGTCGGTCCAGCCCAGCTTCGCGATCGGTTCCCCGCCCGCAGCCGCGACGAGTTCGGCGGCGGCGGGCGAGCTCAGACCGGGCAGCGCACCGCCGGAGGCGTCGACGACGGTGACGTCGAAGCCGTCGAACACCTCGCGGACGTGGGCTTCTGCTTCGGCGAGCGTCTTGTCGGGGGCGAAGCGGTGGTTGACCGCGACGAGGCACGCGTCGGGCACCACGTTGCCCGCGACGCCACCTTCGATCCGCACCGCCTGCAGGCCTTCGTGGTACTGCAGGCCGTCGATCACCGGCTGCCGCGGCACGTAGTCCAGCAGCCTGCGCAGGATCGGCTCGGCCGCGTGGATCGCGTTCTCCCCCATCCACGCGCGCGCGGTGTGCGCGCGGGCCCCGCTGGTGCGGATCTCCACCCGCAACGTGCCCTGGCAGCCCGCTTCGATGCCCGCGTTGGACGGTTCGCCGACGATCGCCAGGTCGCCGTCCAGCCAGTCCGGCAGTTCCCGCTCGATCCGGTTCAGCCCGTTGTGCTCGGCGGCGATCTCCTCGCAGTCGTAGAACACGAAGGTGAGGTCGTGGCGCGGTTCCGGCAGCGTCGCGGCCACGTGCAGCAGGACGGCGTCGCCGCCCTTCATGTCCACGGTCCCGCAGCCGTGCAGCACCTCGTCGGCACCGGATCCGGTGCGCCGGGACGGCAGGTTGTCGTTGATCGGCACGGTGTCGAGGTGACCGGCGAGCAGCACCCGGGAGTCCCGCCCCAGGTCGGTGCGGGCCAGCACGGCGTCGCCGTTGCGCACCACTTCCAGGTGCGGCGCCTGGGTGCGCAGCGCGTGCTCCACGGCGTCGGCGAGGCGCCGCTCGTCCCGGGAGACGCTGGGGACGTCCACCAACGCGGCGGTCAGGTCGACGGGATCGGCGCGGAGATCGAGTAGGTCGGTCACCCGCCGCAGGCTACCCGTGGCGGCACCGGCGGCGCCCGTCCCCGCGCAGTCCACGGTGGACGGTCCGGCGGGCGGAATCCGCCCTCGCTCGGCGCGATCGCGTGCTCACGAATCGTGCCGATGCCGCCCGCCGAGCCGACCCCTGCAGGGCACTGCCACCACGCGCCGATTACCGTTTTTCGCATGAGCGCGCAGACACCCGACCCGCAGAGCACCGGCGCCCACGGCATCGGCCTGGCCACCGTCACCGACGACGGCACCGTGCTGGACACCTGGTTCCCCACCGTCAAGCTCGGCGAGCCCGGCGAATCCCGCACCACCCGGCTGACCGGCGAGGAAGCGGTGCAGTCCCTGGGCCAGGCCGGGGCGGCACTGCTCGGCCGCGACGACGCCCGCGGCGTGGACGTCGTCGCCGTGCGCACCGAGATCGGCAGGCTCTCCGACGAGCCCGCCGACACCCACGACATCTACCTGCGGCTGCACCTGCTCTCGCACCGCCTGGTCCGCCCGCACGGGCAGAACCTGGACGGCATGTTCGGGCTGCTGTCCAACGTCGTGTGGACCAACCACGGCCCGTGCCCGGTGGAGGGCTTCGAGGCGACCCGGCTGCGGCTGCGGGCCCGCGGCCCGGTCACCGTGCACAGCGTCGACAAGTTCCCCCGGATGGTCGACTACGTGACGCCGTCCGGCGTGCGCATCGGCGACGCGGACCGGGTGCGGCTGGGCGCGCACCTGGCCAGCGGCAGCACCGTGATGCACGAGGGCTTCGTGAACTTCAACGCGGGCACCCTCGGCGCGTCGATGGTCGAGGGCCGGATCTCCGCGGGCGTCGTCGTCGGCGACGGCTCCGACATCGGCGGTGGTGCCTCGGTGATGGGCACCCTGTCCGGTGGCGGCAAGGAGGTCATCTCCATCGGTGAGCGCTGCCTGATCGGCGCCAACGGCGGCATCGGCATCACCCTCGGCGACGACTGCGTGGTGGAGGCCGGGCTGTACGTCACCGCGGGCACCAAGGTCTCGCTGCCGGACGGCACCCTGACCAAGGCCCGCGAGCTGTCCGGTTCCGACGGCCTGCTGTTCCTGCGCAACTCCGGCACCGGCGCGGTGGAAGTCCGCCCGCGCGCCGGTGGCAAGGTCGAGCTGAACGCGGCGCTGCACGCGAACGACTGACCGCTACGCCGATCCGACCACCGAAGGGCGGGGGTTCACCGGCCCCGGATCGGCGACACTGGTGGTATGAACCACGCCGCAGGTGCGTCCGGCCTGCCACCCGAACCGCGGGTGGCGGGCCGGTCGGACCCGATCGCCGAGCACGTCCGCGCGGCGCTGGAACTCCGCGCGCGGGACCTGCTGGACGGCGAACCCGGCGCCAAGAGCGGCGAATCCGCCGAACCCGTGCACCGGATGCGGATCGCGGTGCGCCGGATGCGGGCGGTGCTGCGGGCCGCCGCGCCTTTCCTCGACCAGAGCAGGCCGGAACACCTGCGCGCGGAGCTGCGCTGGCTGGGCCGCGAGCTCGGCGCCGTCCGCGACCTGGACGTGCTGCTGGCCCGGCTGCACCGCGACGTGGCCGATCTCGACGTGGCGCACCGGGAATCCGCCCGCCCGCTGCTGGACGCCGTGGCGCGCGAGCACCGCGCGGCGCGGCGAACGCTGGTGGCCGTGCTGGACGGGGAGCGCTACCGGGCGCTGGTCGACGAGCTCGTCGCGGCCGTGCACGCGCCGCCGCCCACGTCCACCGCGGAGCACGACGCGGGGCGCGCGCTCCGGGCGCTCGTCGCCGAGCAGTACCGCGAGCTGCGCCGCGAGGTCGACGAGCTGGGCGCCCAGGCGACCGACGAGGAGCTGCACCGGCTCCGCGTCCTCGGCAAACGAGTGCGCTACACCGCGGAGCTCGCCGAACCGGTGCTCGGCAAGCCGATGCGGCGGCTGCTCGGCGCCGCCAAGCGGTTCCAGGACGTGCTCGGCGAAGTCCAGGACGCCCGGATCGCCGAAGAGCGGGTGCAGCGGCTGCTCCCCGACCTCGAACCGGACCTGGAGCTCGCGTTCGTGGCCGGTCGCCTCGTCGAGCGGGAGCACGCGCGGCGGGTCGAGCACCGGGCGCAGTGGTGGGAGTGCTGGCGCGAGCTGCGCAGCAGTGCCGCGAAGGTGTGAACTGCTGGCGCTTCGCTCCTCTTGCGGGGAGGGGCGGGTGGCGGAACCTCAGCGGTGCCGGTTGCTGTGGTGGTCGCTGCTCAGCGGCTGCGCCGCTGACAGGAAGGACGACTTGGCACGGTGCGGGTTGACGGTTTCGTCAGCCCAGGCGGGTCGCGGCGGCCTTGATCTGGTCGTCCGAGGCGGTCAGCGCGATGCGCACGTGCTGCTGCCCGCCCGGGCCGTAGAACGTGCCGGGCGCGACGAGGATGCCGTGCTGCGCCAGCAGGTCCACCGTCGCCCAGGCGTCCTCCCCGCGGGTGGCCCACAGGTACAGGCCGGCGCGCGAGTGCTCGATGGTGAACCCGGCGGCCTCCAGCGCGGGCCGCAGCACCGCGCGGCGGGCGGCGTACAGCTCGCGCTGCACCTCGACGTGCTCGTCGTCGAGCAGCGCCGCCGTCATCGCCTGCTGCACCGGCCGCGGCATGATCATCCCCGAGTGCTTGCGCAGCTCCAGCAGCTGCGCCACCAGGTCCGGGTCGCCCGTGACGAACCCGGCGCGGTAGCCCGCCAGGTTCGAGGACTTCGACAGCGAGTGCACCGCCAGGACCCCGGTGGGGTCCTCGCCGGTCACCGACGGGTGCAGCACCGACACCGGCTCCGCTTCCCAGCCCAGCGCCAGGTAGCACTCGTCGGAGGCCACCACGGCCCCGACCTCGCGGGCCGCGCGCACCGACTCGGCCAGCGCGGCCGCGTCGAGCACTCGGCCCGTCGGGTTGGACGGCGAGTTCAGCCACACCAGCGCGGTCCCCGCGGGCGGGGCCTCGCCCGGCGCGAGCCGGACCACCTCGGCACCGGCGATCTTGGCGCCGACGTCGTAGGTCGGGTACGCGAGCTCCGGGATCGCGACCACGTCACCGGGCCGCACGCCCAGCAGCGTCGGCAACCACGCGACCAGCTCCT
Source organism: Saccharopolyspora sp. NPDC047091 (assembly GCF_040643635.1). NCBI lineage: Bacteria > Bacillati > Actinomycetota > Actinomycetes > Pseudonocardiales > Pseudonocardiaceae > Saccharopolyspora > Saccharopolyspora sp. NPDC047091. The sequence continues at coordinate 36,279 of NZ_JBEYUS010000030.1, read as the reverse complement.
TGGAGCCGATCGTGGGCAGCACCGCCGCCGGGTCGACGGTCACGCCGTGCCTGCGGGCCAGCGCCTCCACCGCGGCGGCGCGCAGTTCCGGCGTGCCGTGCGTCGCGGGGTAGCCGGGGACCTCGGAGACCGAGGCCAGCGCCGCGCGCAGCGGCTCCGGCACCGGGTCGACCGGGGTCCCGACCGACAGGTTCACCAGCCCGTCCGGGTGCGAGCGGGCCGTCGCGGTCTGGGCCGCCAGGGAATCCCACGGGAAATCCGGCAGTCGCGGACCGCGCGGCTCGCGCCTCTCGGAGGTCATTCTCCCTGCGGCGGCAGGCTGGTGACGGGCTCGACGTCCTTGTCGACCTTGCCGACCTTGGCCGCGCCGCCGGGCGAACCGAGCTCGTCGAAGAAGTCCACGTTCGCCTTGGTGTAGGCGCCCCACTCGTCCGGGACGTCGTCCTCGTAGTAGATGGCCTCCACCGGGCAGACCGGCTCGCAAGCACCGCAGTCGACGCACTCATCGGGGTGGATGTAGAGCATCCGCCCGCCCTCGTAGATGCAGTCGACAGGGCATTCCTCGATGCATGCCTTGTCGAGCACGTCGACGCAGGGCTCGGCGATCACGTAGGTCACGGTTGCTCTCCTGCTTGTTTCGATCCGGACCAGGCTTCCGCTACCCGGCCGATGCCAGTATCCCCCCGGCCCACCGCCGCGGACCAAGGCGGGTCCCCGTCGCACGGGCACCATTTCGACCATACTTCGGGCCGCCGAGGGCGGTAAACGGCATGAACTCCTAGATCGCTAGCGTCCCGACCCGTGGGCGTCCTTCCGCAACCACCTCGCGCCCTGCTTCGCGATGCGGCGCAGCGCGGACCGTTCGCCCAGGTAACCACCCACGACGCCGACCACGGGCACGTTCCCGATCCACTCGTGGTAGAAGCGGCCCTGCGGGCGTTTGTCCAGCTCGGAGTCGATCTCCCAGAGGGCACGTGCCATTCGCCACACCGTGCGCACCACCGCGCGCATCCTGCCGCCGCCGGTGCGCCGGGCCTCGTCGAGTTCCTCGGTGAGCTCGGCGGTCTTCGCATCCTCCTCGGCCGGTGCCCCGCCCCGCTCCCCCGCGGCGATCTCCGGGGACAGGTCGCGGTCCAGCAGCACCTTGGCGATCAGCCGCACGTGGGTCCCCCTGTCGGTGACACCGTGTTCGGCGGCGATAGCCGAGAGCACCATGCCCTGCCCGGCCAGCCCCAGCGCGTTGCGGATCGGCAGCCGGGCGGTGAGCGCGCCGCCGAAGCGCGGCAGGCCGGCGGCGACCGCGACCAGCCTGCCCACCCGCTGCACCCACCAACCGCAGCGCTCGTCGACGCTCATCGCGTCCCAGGTCGAGCTGCCCGGCAGCTGCATGCCGTCGAGCTGGCGCAGCAGCTTGTCCAGCAGGCCGGGCTCGGCGGTCTGGTCGGCGGAGGCGGCGGAGGACGACCGCGCTCCGGTGCCCGGCTCGGTCGGATCTCCGGTACCGGTCTCCGCGGGGTCAGCGGCGTCGTTCTCCGGTGCCGTCGGGGTCTCCGGCGCTGTCGGGTTCTCCGGCGCCGTCGTGGTCTCCGGCGCTGTCGGGGCATCCGGTGCCGTAGTGGCCTCCGATGCCGTCGCCACCTCCCGGGCAGCCGCGGTCTCCGGCTCAGCGCGCTCGATCTCCGGTGCGGCAGCCGTGGTCTCCGACGCCGCGTCCTCGGTCCCCGCCGCGATGTCGGCGACCTCCACGTCCGCGGCGGTGTCCGCGAACCTCCCGCGCAGCCGGAGCGGATCGGCCTCCCGGAGCACCTCCAGCAGCGGCGCGGTCGCGCGCACGAACGGCCGCAGCACCACCGCGACCCGCTCGTCGGTCAGCACTTCGGGCACGACCGCCCCCTCACTTCCCGGCGGTCCGGCCCAGGACGATCCCGAGCATCATCGCCGACGGCAGCGTTCCCGCGCCGATCAGCAACAACGTCCGCCAGTCGTTGCCCAGCAGCATGACGTCGCCGCCGGGGCCGAACAGCCCGAACACGAAGATGGTGGCGAACCAGACCACCAGCGGCGCCGCCGCCACCCGCCTGCTCGGCGAGAGCCGACCGGCGGCCGAGACCAGCATCGGCGTCGTCACCGCCGCCACCGCCGTGGTGATCGGGAACGGCGTGCTCCCGATCCACAGCGGCAGGTACAGCACCTCCACCAGCGCCAGCACCACCGCGTCGAGCAGCAGGAAGCCGAAGACCAGCCGGTCGCGGCCGGTCACCTCGGCACCACCGGTTCGGTCCCGCTCACCCCGAGTCCGCCGAACAGGTCCTGCTCGCCACCCGCCGGATCGCCGGTGGCCAGCACGTAGTGCTCGGTGCCGGTCAGCGGGTGCGCCACCCCGTTGGACAGCGCGTAGGCGCCGGGGCCGTCCCCGTTGTTCCACTCGTCCACCCACACCCGGACCTGGGTGCCGTGGGCGCGCAGCGCGCGGATCTTCCCGGACAGGTGGTCCGCGACGTCGATGACCGTGGTGATCGACTCGTCGGGCACGCTCGCCAGGTCCGCCAGGTCGGGCAGCTCGAACGGCATCGACTCGGCGGTGGCCAGGTCCGCCAGCCCGGCGCGGAGCCGGTCCCGGGACGGCACCGCGTGGAACACGCGCAGCACGTCCGGGACGCGCTCGGCCGCGGCCATCGTCACGTCGTGCGCGCGCACGTGGTCGGGGTGTCCGTAGCCGCCGTCGGCCGCGTAGGTCACCACGACCTGGGGCCGCACCTCGTGCAGGATCTCGGCGAGCGCCTCGGTCTGCTCGGCCAGGTCGCCGACGGCGAACGCCCGCGGGTGCGCCGAGGGCAGCGCTCCGGCCCGGCCGGGTTCCTCCCACAGCATCCCGGAATCCCGCCAGCGACCGATGCCGCCGAGGAAGCGGTGGTCGGCCACCCGCAGCGCCGCGCACGCGGAACGGAGTTCACCCACCCGGTAGCCGCCGAGCTGGTCGGCCTGGTCGGCCGCCAGCCCCCGCAGGCTCTCCGGGATGACCTCGCCCTCCTCGCCGAGGGTGCAGGTCACCACCGTCACCTGGACACCGCGCGCCGCGTAGCGGGCGATCGTCCCGCCGGTCCAGAGGGTCTCGTCATCCGGATGCGCGTGCACCAGCAACAACCGGGGAGGAGCCGTCAGCGTCACCTGCCCAGCCTAATCGGCGCGGCGCACCCCTCCACGCGGTGGTCGAACAGCCCGCGACGCGACCTGTCAACCAGCGGCGATCAACTTTCACCCGGGCCGGTGGACAGGATCGCCCGGACGATCAGCTCAGCGGCCCTGCAGCGCGTCCAGCGCGACGGCCTGCGCGAACACCACCCGCCGGTCCAGCCGGTCGTCGTGCACCGTGATCACGTAGCGGTCCCGCAGCGCGAACTTCTTCTCCACCGACAGCACGACCTGCCCGTCCACCGCGAAGTCGAAGTGGTACGGGAAGAAGAACGGGACGTTCTCGATGAACGGGATGAACTCCCACAGCCGGCGCAGCAGCGCGATCGGCTTGCTCCGCTCGTGCCCGACGGCCGCCGGCTGGCCGGGCTGCTCCAGGTGCCAGGTGGAGCGGGTCAGCGATTTGCGGAAGTCCTTGCGGAAGAACCCGATCGGCGCCCCCGCCGCGTCGGTGACGTCGTACCCGGAGGCCAGGTCGACCACCTTCCGCGCGCGGAACCCCGCCACCGGCTGCGTCTTGTCCGCGTCCGCGTACAGCGTGACCTGCTCCTTGAGCGCGACCCGCTTCTGCTGCGCGAACGCGACGAGCTCGCCCTCGCCGCCCCGGCCGTCGTCGGCCCGGATCTCGTACCGGTTGACCATGAACGTCACGCGCTGGCGCAGGTGGAACGTCCTGATCTGCTGCAACCGTCCCGAATCCACGTTCTCTCCTCGATGCCCGGCCGCGACCGGGGCTCAGTACCCGTCGTTGTCGCTCGGGGTGCCCTTCCAGTCGGCCGCGGTCGAGAACGGGCCGGAGAGGCCGTTCCCGCGCTGCACCCCCGTCACGTCCCGGCCGAACGCCAGCACTTGAGCCTGCTGGTACAGCGGCAGCGCCACGGCCTGCGACCACAGCACCGATTCGACCTTCGCCGACGCCTCCGGGAACGGCAGCGCCCCGCTGAGCGCGGCGTCGATCGTCGGCTGCAGCAGCTGGTCGCAGAAACCGGTGGCGCTGAACGGGAACGGCCGGTCGTCCGAGTCGACGCCCGGGCAGCCGTAGGAGGTCGCCATCATCGCCGCCGGATCGCCGTCGGCCGGGCGCGGTGCGACCGCCATGTCCACCGAGCTGGCCGCGCCGGGTTCCTCGGACAGCGGGTTCGTGGGCAGCATCTCGCCGAAGAGCTGATCACCGGTGGGTGTGACCACGGTGGCCTGGACGTCCTGGGCCCGCAGCTGCGCGGCCGCGGCCTCGGCGATCCGGATGTACTGCTCGTGCTCGAACGGCGCCGCGATCACCAGGTTCAGCGGGCGGCCGTCCTTGGTCCACGCGCCCGCGCGGTGCTCGTACCCGGCTTCGGTGAGCAGCCGCTGCACGCGCGCCGGATCGGGCCCGTCGGCGCCCGGCGGCTCGGTCGGGGTGTAGCCGCGTTCCGAGGGGGCGAGCACCTGGGAGTGCGCGTGCAGCTGGTCGCCCGGTCCACCGCCGCTGCCGACGTCGATCAGCGCTTCCCGGTCCAGACCGGCCACGACCGCGTTCCGCACCCGGGCGTCGGCGAGCTGCGCGCTGGTCGGCCGCAGCAGCACCTGCATCGTCGCCGGCCGGGGAACCGTGCTGACCTGCACCGACGAACCCAGATCGCGCAGCGCACCCATGGTGCCGCGGTCCGCGCCGAACACCGCCATGTGCAGGTCCCCGCTGCGCAGCGCGGCGACCTGGCCGGCCTGGTCGCTGGCGCGCAGCACGATCCGGTCGGACACCGCGGGCTTGCCCCAGAACCGGTCGTTGCGCTCCAGGATGATCTCGCCGCGCTGCAGGTCGACCTGGCGAATGGCGAACGGGCCGCCGGAAGCCGGGTAGCCGTTGTCCAGCGCCGTGGCCCACCCGCGCGGCGCGTCCCGCAGCAGGTGCGCGGGCAGCAGGTTCGCGAACAGGCTCTGCCAGCCCGGGTAGGGGCGTTCGAAGGTGACCTCGACGCTCTTGCCGCCTTCGCGGGACTGCACGTCGTCGATCAGCTGGTATCCGGCGGGATCCGACACGCCGGGCTGGGAGCGCAGCTGCTCCCACAGGTAGACGAAGTCCTCGGCGGCGATCGGCGCGCCGTCCGACCAGGCCGCTTCCTTGCGGATCCGGTAGCGCACCGTGAACCGCTCCGCGTCCGGCACCACGTCCGCCGACTCCATCAGCGTCGTGTCCAGCGCGTTCGCCCCGTCCGGACCGGGCCGGAACACCGAGGGCAGCATCAGGCTGGACAGCGCCGAACTGGTCGGCGACAGGTCCGCGAGGGTGTGCGGGTTGAACCCGCCCTCCAGCGAGTCGACGCCGACGACGACCTCGGTCGGCATCGGCTGCGTGGACGGAGCCGTCTGCGGGCTCGGCGCCGGTGGTTCGACCAGCGGGGGAGGCGGCGCGTCGGTGCACGCCACCACCAAGCTCCCGATCGTCACCAGCAAGCTGACCGCGATGAACGGGTGTCGACCCTGGTGCACGCCGCCGAACCTCCCCTCTTTCCCCGGTCGCCGATCACAGGCGGACGCGATGTCCCCCTGTAGAAGGACGCGCGGAAGCACTCATGGTTCCGCGCGTCCTTCTGGCACTGCACACCGGGGTGGAAACGCTCAGCTTCCGCTCAGGTGGGGCTCAGCCGTTGTCGCGGGCCTTGGCCCGGGAGCGCTCCCGGCCGCGGGTCGTCGCGTCCAGCACGAGCTTGCGCACCCGGATCGCGTCCGGGCCGACCTCGACGCACTCGTCGGCGGAGCAGAACTCCAGCGCCTCCTCCAGGCCCAGCGTGCGGGGGCGGGCCAGCCGCTCCAGCTCGTCGCCGGTGGCGGAGCGCATGTTGGTGAGCTTCTTCTCCTTGGTGACGTTGATGTCGAGGTCCTCGGCGCGCGGGTTCTCGCCCACGACCATGCCCTCGTACACCTCGGCGCCGGGCTCCACGAAGAACGTGCCGCGGTCGGCCAGCTGCATCATCGCGTAGCTGGTGACCGGGCCGGAGCGGTCTGCCACCAACGAGCCGCTGTGCCGGGTGCGCAGTTCGCCGACCCACGGGAAGTAGCCCTCGAAGACGTGGTTGGCGATGCCGGTGCCGCGCGTCTCGGTGAGGAACTCGGTGCGGAAGCCGATCAGCCCGCGGGAGGGGATCACGTAGTCCAGCTTGATGCGGCCGGTGCCGTGGCCGTCCATCGTCTCCATCCGGCCCTTGCGGCCGGCGAGCAGCTGGGTGATCGCACCCAGGTGCTCCTCCGGGGAGTCGATGGTCAGGCGCTCGAACGGCTCGCACAGCTTGCCGTCGATGGTCTTGGTGACCACCTGCGGCTTGCCGACGGTGAGCTCGAAGCCCTCGCGTCGCATGGTCTCCACGAGCACCGCCAGCGCCAGTTCGCCACGGCCCTGGACCTCCCAGGTGTCGGGGCGCTCGGTCGGCACGACCTTGACGCTGACGTTGCCGATCAGCTCGGCGTCGAGGCGGTTCTTCACGAACCGCGCGGTGACCTTGGTGCCACCGTTGCGGCCGGTCATCGGCGAGGTGTTCACGCCGATAGTCATCGAGATGGCCGGGTCGTCCACGGTGATCCGCGGCAGCGGCTGCGGGTCGTCGGCGTCGGCGAGGGTGTCGCCGATGGTGATGTCCGGGATGCCCGCGATCGCCACCAGGTCACCGGCGTGCGCCTCGGCGGCGGGCACCCGGTCCAGGTTCTCGGTGATGAGCAGCTCGGTGATCCGCACCTTCTCGACGGACCCGTCCTCGCGGCACCAGCCGACGGTCTGGCCCTTGCGCATGGTGCCCGCGTGGATGCGGCACAGCGCGATGCGGCCCAGGAACGCGGAGGCGTCGAGGTTGGTGACCAGGGCGCGCAGCGGCGCCTCGTAGTCGCCGACCGGCGCGGGCACGTGCTCCATCAGCACGTCGAACAGCGCGGTGAGGTCCTCGTCCGCGGGCAGGTCGCCGTCGGCGGGCTGGGTGAGGCTGGCGCGCCCGGAGCGGGCGGAGGCGTAGATCACCGGCAGGTTCAGCACGGCGTCCATGTCCACCGAGCCTTCGCCGTCGTCGAGCTCGGAGGCGAGGTCCAGCAGCAGGTCGTGGGCCTCGTCGACGACCTCGGCGCAACGCGCGTCCGGACGGTCGACCTTGTTCACGACGAGGATCACCGGCAGCTTCGCGGCCAGCGCCTTGCGCAGCACGAAGCGGGTCTGCGGCAGCGGCCCCTCGCTGGCGTCGACCAGCAGCACCACGCCGTCGGCCATGGACAGGCCGCGCTCGACCTCACCGCCGAAGTCGGCGTGGCCGGGGGTGTCGATGACGTTGATGGTGACGGGACCGCTTTCGGTCTCCCGCCGGATGGCCGTGTTCTTGGCCAGGATCGTGATGCCCTTTTCCCGTTCCAGGTCATTGGAGTCCATGACCCGGTCGACGAGTTCGGCACGTTCGGAGAAGGCGCCGGATTGCCGCAGCATGGCGTCCACCAGGGTGGTCTTACCGTGGTCGACGTGCGCGACGATCGCGACGTTGCGCAGATCGTTGCGGATCCGCTGGTTCGGTTCGGCGACGCTGGTGGCGGGCACGCGAGCACTCCATGAGTTGGAAGACGAAGATCAGGTCAGGCGGCAGGCGCTTGTCGACCTCTGCCGGCCGCCGTCCCGCTGCCGCCGCTGCGGGAAGTTGCGGCCCCCGGCGCGGACCCGCGTTCCGAGAACCCCGTGCTCCGGCTGGCTCACCCGTCTGAAGAAGGCGGCCGATCGCGGACGGCGGGGCCGTCATGTCGAAGGCCCGACACTTGCTGAGGCTCGGTGCGTTGTCGACACGCGGCCTACTCCAGCGTAGAGCACTTCCCGAACGGGACCGCGGACAGGTGTTGAGCGCAACACCCGCGGCCGCGGGTTCGCCGGAACCACCGGGACCGACCTAGGGTGGCGGAGTCCGGTCCCCGAGCGGACCCCTCCGGCAGCGGGAAGCCAGTCGTGAGCAAGAAAACGATCAAGGTGAAGCGGAAGTGCTGCCTTTCGAAACCACCGTGCAAGCAATGCCCGATCGTGGTGTTGCGGGAAGCGCTGAAGGACGCGAAAGCACGCGAGGTCAAGAAAGCGCAAAAGAAGGCAAAGAAAGAGTCAAAGGAAAAGAAGTCGCATTGATCCGCACCTCGGCGCGAAGCCCAGGTGCGGATCAGCGCGGGCGCTCTATTCGCTCACCGGGACCAGCTGGTCGGCGTACTTCGCCATTTCCGGCACGGTGCGCAGCGCCTGGAATTCGATCACTTCGTGGCGGGCGAGTTTTCGCAGTTCGAAGGGGTCGGTGGCGAGGATGGCCTCCAACCTGCCACGAGACATGGATCTGGCGATGAGCACGCCCCCGGTCAACGGGCTGCCCGGTTCCGGAGTCCGGTGGCCGGTCGTGATGAAGTCACCGGCCTCGTAATGTCTGCTCACCCACTCATAGTGATCCACCAATGCGCCGTCGATGTCCGATTGCGGAGCCGTGTAGTTCAGCAATACGACGAACATGAATCCAGAATAGCCCTCCTCCGGCACGAGTGCCCATACCCTTCTGGTAACGTGCGCGCCGTGCACGAAATGTCGCATCCGCGTCTGAGCATGTGGTGGGCCGCCCCAGGGCGGCCCCGGCTCGTCGTGCGCTGAACCGCACGCACATCGGTCGCCACCAGGCGACCGGGCGTTGCGCGGTGCAGGCTGGTGAGCGGCCATCGATCCGAGGAGAGATCGTGACCCGCTTGTCCGGCATCACCCCGTCCGGCCACGTCCACCTGGGCAACCACCTCGGCGCGCTGCGCCGGTGGGCGACCGAAGGCGGCCCGGACGACCTGTACTTCATCTCGGACCTGCACGCGATGACGCTGCCCTACCGGCCCGAGCGGCTGCGCGCGCTCACCAGGGAGAACCTGGCCGTGCTGCTGGCCACCGGCATCACCGCCGATTCGGTGTTCGTGCAGTCCGACCTCGCGGGCGAACTGGGCGCGCTGAACTGGGTCCTGGAGTGCACCTGCGGCTACGGCGAGGCCAGCCGCATGATCCAGTTCAAGGAGAAGGGCGACGGCCAGGACGGCGCGCGGCTCGGCCTGCTCACCTACCCCGTGCTGATGGCGGCGGACATCCTGCTGCAGGGCGCCACCGAGGTCCCGGTGGGCGTGGACCAGAACCAGCACGTCGAACTGGCCCGCACGCTGGCCAAGCGGTTCAACGGCGGCCGCGGGGAGGTGTTCGTCGTCCCGCGCGCGGTGGTGCCGAAGACGGCCGCCGCGGTGCGCGACCTGTCCGATCCCGCGCGCAAGATGGCGAAGTCCGCGCAGCAACAGGCGGGCGTCGTGTTCGTGCTGGACGAGCCGGACGTGGTGCGCCGCAAGTTCCGCCGCGCCGTCACCGACGACAGGGCCTCGGTCCGCTACGACCCGGACGAACAGCCCGCGGTGGCGAACCTGCTGGAGATCCTCGCCGCCTGCACCGGGGGCAGCCCGTACGCCGCGGCCTCGTCCGCGAGCACGTACGCCCAGCTCAAGGACACCGTGGCGGAGGCGGTGGTGGAACTGCTGCGGCCGGTCCGGGACGGCGCGCGGGAGCTGCTGGACGACCCGGCCGAGCTGGACCGGGTCCGGGAGAAGGGGGCCGCTCGCGCGGCCGAGCGCGCCCGGCCGCGGCTGGACGCCGCGCTGCGGGTCGCCGGGTTGCGCTGACCGTCCCCTGATCGAACGAGCCGAGGCAGGGGCCCGAAGCCGGGCGCCGCACGCCCGACGGGCCCCTGACCTGGTTCTTCAGCTTCACCACCGGAGCGAGCCCGTCCGTCGATTCGTTCACCAGTTCGAGTAGTTCAGGCCGAAAACGTGGCGAACAGGTGGTCGAACCCGGCAATCTCGGTGCATGGACGCAGCGAACGCGCACCCCGCCGGGAACGGCCTCCGACTCGACCGCAGGGACCTCAGAACGGCAGGTCGCGCAGCGAATGCGCGAGCACCTGGTCGGCTTCGAGCCAGTTCAGCTCGCCCAGCTCGGGCCGGCGTGCCCAGTGCACCGCCCGGTGCTCGACCGCCCGCGGCTCCGCGCCCGGATCGGCCAGCTCCGCGGTGTGCACCCGCAGCAGCATCCCGTTGCGCAGCGGCACGTCGGTGCCGACGCGTCCGGTCGGCACGACCTCGACGTCCAGTTCTTCCTTGCACTCCCGGACGACCGCGTCGTGCTCGCTCTCCCCCGGCTCCACCCGGCCACCGGGGAGTTCCCAGCGTCCGGCGTCCCGCGCGGGGAACCGGCGCTGCTGCACGAGCAGCCGGCCCTCCCGCGTGATCGCCGTTCCGACCACGACCGGACGCGCCGCCCAGGACTCGGCGAGCGCGCCGACCGCGCGCATCCGGCGCGCCAGCACCGCCAGCACCACCCGACGGGCCAGCGCCACGTCGACCACCCGTCCGAGCGCGCCGAACGGCGTCGTCCACCGCAGCGAGTCGGTGAGCAGCGTGCGGCCACCGGCCGCGGCCAGCACCGATTCGTGCCGCAATTCTTGGAGAGGACCAGCGATGAGCACCGATTCCAACCGATCCGCGTCCGCCCGCACGATGCGGGTGCGCAGCCTCGCCGGCGGGAGCTTCGTCCAGCGGAAGGCGAGGTCGTCGCCCGGGACGAGGAGTTCGGCGGCGGGCGTCAGCGCCCGTCCCTGGACGCCCAGCGCCCGCAGGCCGTCCTCGGCGGTGCGGGTGTGGCGCAGCGCCGCCCCGACCGTCCGCAGCGGGGCCGCCACCAGACCTGTGCTTCGCAACACCGACACGTGGGTACATCCTGCCGCACACCGCGCGGAGCACGCTCCGGGGTGGTTCCGGTTCCGGGACCGCGCCCGGGCGCCGGGTGCGGGCGGACGGCTACGCGCCCTCTCCGGTGTCCGGTGGCTGCGCGGTGTCGCGCTCGCGGTGGGCTCACTCCTGCCGGGACGCGGGGCGCAACGGCCCGGGCAGCGGCCAGCGGATCTCGATGCGGGCCCCGCCTTCGGGCGACTCCGCCGCGTGCACCGAACCGCCCCGGCCGCGCACGGCCTCGGCCACCAGCGCGAGCCCCAGCCCGGCACCGCCGGTGCGGCGGGCCCGGTCCGGCTGCACCCGGTGGAACCGGTCGAACACCCGCGTCCGGTGTTCGGCGGGGATGCCCGGACCGTCGTCGTCCACGACCAGGCGAACGCTCGCGGCGGCGGGCAGCAGCGACACCCGGACCAGGGCCCGCGCGTGCCGCAGGGCGTTCCCGATCAGGTTGTCCAGCACGGTGGCCACCTCGGCGGCACCGGCGAGGATCACGACGCTCCCGGTGGGCGCGGTGACCTGGACCCGGGGCCGGGCACCGCGCAGGTTCGCCCGGTCGGCGGCCGCGCGCACGGCGCTGCCGAGCTCGATCGGCTGCTGCTGCGGCTGCGCGCCGGACTCCGCCCTGGCCAGCGCGAGCAGCCCGTCCACCAGCTCGGACATCCGCTGCGCCTCGGCGGCGATGTCCTGCAAGGTCTCCTGCGCCAGCTCCGGGTCGGGGTGCACCACGGCGACCTCGGCCTGCGCCCGGATCGAGGCGACCGGATTGCGCAGCTCGTGCGCGGCATCACCGGTGAACCGGCGCAGCCACTCCGTGTCGCCGTCGCGGCGGGCCAGCATCTCGTTGAGCGCCTCCGCGAGCGCGCGCAGCTCGTCGTCGGCCTCCGGCACCGGCAGCCGGTGCCCCTCCGGCAGGCGCACCGCGGCGAGCCGCATCCGCTCCACCGGGCGCAGCGAGCGGCGCACCACCAACCAGGTCGCGACGCCGACGGCACCGGCGGCGAGGATCGAACCGAGCGCCAGGGCACGGCCCGCCGAACGGACCGTGTCCGAGTGGCCGATCAGGTGCGCGCCGCCCAGCACCAGCCGCGGTTCGCCCGCCGGATCGGGCACCACAGCCCCGACCCAGCGGTAGAGGCCCTGGCCCGACCCGTCCCCCGACCACTCGACGACGCCCGCACCGCTCTTGAGCTCGCTGATGTTCGACCGCCCGAGACCCGGGTCCGGCAGCGAATCGACCGGGACGCCGGAGGTGTCGAGGACCCGCACCTCACCACCCGCCACGGCGCGCGGCGAAGTTCCGGCGGCGATCTGGCGAACGGCGACCCCGACCTTGCCCTTCAGCTCCGCGTCCACGGATTCGACGAGCAGCCAGCTCATCAAGCCGACGCCGAAGTGCGCGAGCACGCCGAGTCCGACGAGGGCCACCGCGGTCGCGACCGCGCTGGTCCGGAACCGGAGGGTGCGGCGCGACCACCACGCCCGCAGCTGCCGCAGCGGCCACCGGCTCACCGGGAACCGTTCCCGCCACGGGTGCTCGTCGGTTCCGCGCCGGCGGCCTCGTCCGGGTCCGCTTCGTCGCTGACCTGGTAGCCGTGGCCGCGGACCGTGCGCACCAGGTTCCCGGCGCCGACGGCGGTGAGCTTGCGGCGCAGGTAGCCGATGTAGACCTCGACCACGTTGCGGGTCACGAACTGGTCTGCGCCCCACACCTGGCGCAGTAGGTCCTCCTTCGGCACGACCGTGCCCGGGCGGCTCGCCAGCGCGACGAGCAACCCGTACTCGCGCGGGGAGAGCGCCACCGGGACTCCGGCCCAGCTCACCTCGCGGACGTCCCGGTCGATCTCCAGCTCGCCCACCCGCAGCCGGGCGTGCCGCGCGGAGCTCTCCCCGCGCCGGGCCAAGGCCCGGACCTGCGCGGTCAGCACCAGGAAGGAGAACGGTTTGACCAGGTAACCGTCGGCCCCCAGGTCCAGCCCGTCGGCTTGGTCCACCTCGCCGTCCTTCGCGGACAGCAGCAGCACCGGGGTCGTGATCCCCTGACCGCGCAGCCGCTCCAGCACTCGGTACCCGGACAGGCCGGGGAGCATCACGTCCAGCACCACCACGTCGAAGGAGCCGGTGGCGGCGAGCCGCAGCGCCTCCACGCCTTCGACGGCGACCGTGACCTCCATGCCCTCGGCGGAGAGGCCGCGGCGCAGCGCGGTCCGGACTCCCGGCTCGTCGTCGACCACCAACACCCGCGGCTGCATCTGCTCAGCATGCCGTCGTGGCACGGCCGCGCGCAGCCACTCCTGAGATCCTTCTCAGCTCGAGAGGAGCTCTCAGGTCCATCTCAGCTGTGCGGGATCACGCTCAGGGCAGCGGATCGGATCACCAGGAGGACCGCATGAAACGCAGGAACGTCATGGTCGCCGCCTCGGCGGGTGGACTGGCGGGGCTGCTCGGCCTCACCGTGCTGAGCCTGCCGGCCGGCGCGGACGAGGACCCGCAGCTACCGCCGGTCGCGCCGGAGCAGCTGGTCGAATCGGTGCTGACCTCGACTCCCCCGGCGCTGACCGGCACGGTGCGGGTGGACAACGCGCTCGGGCTCCCCGCGCTGCCGGGCGTCGACGGCGGGGCTGGCTCGATGCTGGGCGACGGGAGCAGCACGCTGCGGGTGTGGAACGACGGGGAGGGGCACAAGCGCGCCTCGCTGCCCTCGTCGTCCGGCGAGGTGACCGTCGTGGACGACGGCACCGCGCTGTGGAAGTGGGACTCGGAGTCCCGCACCGCCACCAAGACCACCAAGCCGGAGCACCCGGGCGACGCGGACGGCCGCGGACCGCTCGGCCACGGCGGCGAGGACGTCGACCGGGACCCGGCGGCGCTCTCCCGGGACATCGTGGAGCGGCTGCGGCAGACCAGCGACGTCGCCGTGGACGGCACCGCGACCGTCGCGGGCCGGGACGCCTACGAGCTGGTGCTGACGCCGAAGCCGACCGAGCGCACCGTGCTGCGCGAGGTCCGGCTCGCGGTGGACGCGCAGACCCGCTCGCCGCTGGAGGTCACCGTGCTGACCAACGGTTCGGACGAACCGGCGCTGCGCGCCGGGTTCTCCGAGCTCGACCTGTCCCAGCCGGACCCGGCGATGTTCCGCTTCACCCCACCGGCCGGTGCGAAGGTCGAAGAGGCCCCTGCCGGGGATCGGCACCACCGGGAAGGTCGCCCGGAGGACCGTCCGGAGCACGCCGGGCAGCACCCGACCGTCGTCGGCGACGGCTGGGACACCGTGCTGGTCGCGCACCTGCCGCAGCAGGCGGCGCAGCAGGACCGCCCCGGTTCGCCGCGCGGCGAGGACGGGAAGCGCGGTGGCGAGCGGATGAACCCGCAGGCGATGGCGCAGCAGCTGGGCAAGCCGATCAACGGCCCGTGGGGTGACGGCTGGCTGATCAGCACCAAGGTCGGTTCCGCCCTGGTCACCTCCGACGGGCGTGTCGCGGCCGGTGCGGTTCCCGAGCAGGTGCTCACCGCCGCGATCGGGACTCCGTGATGACCGAAGTGGCCGACCAGGCCGAGCAGGCGGGGGCGGCGACGTCCGCCCCCGCCGCGGTCGAGGTGTACGCCGCGCGGACCTCGGGTCTGCGCAAGACCTACGGCGACACCGTGGCGGTGGCGGGCATCGATCTCGCCGTGCCCCGCGGCGCCGTGGTCGGGGTGCTCGGGCCGAACGGTTCGGGCAAGACCACCACGATCCGGATGCTGCTGGGCTTGATCAAGCCCACGGCGGGCTCGGTCGAACTGCTGGGGCACGCGTTGCCGGACGAGTCCGACCGCGTGCTGCCCCGGGTCGGGGCGCTCGTCGAGGGCCCGGGCTTCCACCCGTTCCTGTCCGGGCGGGAGAACTTGCTGCGGTGCGCCGCGATGGAACCCGACCTGGCGAGCGCGGACATCCGGGCCGCGGTGGACGGGGCGCTGCACCGCGTCGGGCTGGCGGCCGCCGCGGGTCGCCGGTTCCGCGGCTACTCGCTGGGCATGAAGCAGCGGCTGGGGTTGGCCGCGGCCCTGCTGGTGCCGCGGGAGCTGGTGGTGCTCGACGAACCGACCAACGGGCTGGACCCGGCGGGCACCAGGGAGATCCGGCAGATCATCGCCGAGCTGCACGCCGTCGGGACGACCGTGCTGGTGTCCTCGCACCTGCTGTCCGAGGTGGAGGCGACCTGCACGCACGTGGCCGTGATGCACCGGGGCACGCTGGTCGCGCAGGGCGAGCTGGCGGGCCTGCTGGAATCGGGCGGGCCGCACCTGGTGGTCGCCACGCCGGACCTCGACGCCGGGCTGGAAGCGCTGCGGGACAGCGGGATCTCGGCGCGGACCGAGCAGGGCGCACTGCGGGTGGAACTGTCCGAAGTGGACGCTCCGGAAGTGGTGGCGACGCTGGTCCGCGCCGACGTCGGGGTGCACGAGGCACGTCGCGGGCGCGCGGGCCTGGAAGACCTGTTCGCCCGGCTCACCGAGGAGGAATCATGACCGCCCCCGCACCGGCCGAGGCTGTCGCGGCCCCGCAGGCGCGCCGCTCAGCACCGCTGGGCAGGGTGCTGCTGGCCGAGTTCCGCTGGGTGCTGCGGCGGCCGCGGAACCTGCTGGCGCTGCTGATGCTGGCGGGGCTGCCGGTGCTGATCGGCGCGGGCATCGCGTTGACCGGCGGTCCGAGCCGCGGCGGCGGGCCACCGGTGCTCAGCGCGGTCGCGGGCAACGGGCTGGTGCTGCCGGTGGCGAGCATCGTGCTCGCGCAGACGATGCTGCTGCCGCTGGTGGTGGCGATGGTCGCGGCGGACGCGATCGCCGGCGAGACCTCGCACGGCACGTTGCGCGGGCTGCTGATCGCGCCGATCAGCCGGGTTCGGCTGGTGGGCGTCAAGGCGGCCGGCGTGCTGCTGATGGTGCTGCTGTCCGTGCTCGTGCTGGCGGTCAGCGGCCTGCTCACCGGTTTGATCATCGTCGGCGGTGACGGCCTGGTGACCTTGTCCGGGACGACGCTGTCGCTCGGCGCGGCGCTGGGGCGCATCGCGCTGGCGGTGCTGTGGTGCGCGGCGCAGATGGCGGCGGTCGGCGCGGTGGCACTGGCGCTGTCCTCGCTGACCGAGCACCCGCTGGTGGTGATGACCGGGACCATGGCGGCGCTGATCGTGTTCGGCGTGCTGGGCACCGTGCCGTCGCTGGAGTGGATGCGCCCGCTGCTGATCACCACCGACTGGTCGGCCGTGATCGACGTGCTGCGGGATCCGATCTTCACGGACACCTTGTCCACGGGCCTGCTGCGCGCCGGTTGCTACCTGGTGATCGGTCTCTCGGCGACAGTGCTGCGCATGGTCACCCGGGACGTCTGATCGAGGTCCGGTGCGGTGGCTTCCGCGGCCCTGGAACCACCGCACCGGAGCCGGACGGCTCGCGAACGCGGCGGACGAAGCAGGCGAGGTCAGTCACCGCCGACGAGCGCGACCCCGTCCGGGTCGAGGCGCAGCCGGACCTCGTCGCCGACCGCGGGAGCGTCGGCGATGTGCGCGACGGCCTCCACCTGCCCGAGCTCCGGCACGGTGACGGCGAGCCGGACGTGGTCGTGCCGGTGCACCCGCTCGCGCACCGCGCCGAGCGGTCCTGCCGGTGCGGGATCGCCGGGCCGGATGCGCCGGGCGCGCACTCCGGCGGCTCGCAGTCCGAGCCGTGCCGCCCCGTCCTTCGCGGTCACGTCGACGGCGCCGAGCGCGCAGGTCGCCACGCCGTCGCGGACCTCCGCGGGCAGGAAGGTGGTGCAGCCGAGGAACGCGGCCACCTCCTCGTCCGCGGGATGGCGCCACAGCAGGTCGGGAGTGTCGGCCTGCAAGATCGTGCCGCGGGCCATGACGGCGACCCGGTCGGCGAGGGTGAACGCCTCGTCGTGGTCGTGCGTGACGACCAGCGCGGTCGACTCGCCGCGGCCGAGCAGTGCGGCCAGGTCCACCGCGAGCCGCTCGCGCAGCATCCGGTCCAGCGCGGAGAGCGGTTCGTCCAGCAGCAGGAGCTCCGGATCGGCGGCCAGCGCCCGAGCCAGCGCGACCCGCTGCGCCTCGCCCCCGGACAGGTCGGTGACCCGCCGGTCCTCGTACCCGGCCAGCCCGACGAGTTCGAGCAGCTCGGCGACGCGCGCCGCCCGGGCCGCGCCGCCGACGCCGCGCATCCGCGGGCCGAACGCCACGTTGCCCGCCACGTTCCGGTGCGGGAACAGCTGCCCGTCCTGGAAGACCAGCCCGAACCGGCGTTGGTGCACCGGCACGGCGGCGAGGTCGCGCCCGTTCCAGCGCACGGAGCCCGCCGTGGGGCGCTCGAGCCCGGCGACGGCCCGCAGCAGCGTGGACTTCCCGCAGCCGGACGGGCCGAGCAGCGCCAGCACCTCGCCGTCCAGCACCGAGAGCCGCACGTCGCGCACCGCCGTGGTGTCGCCGAAGCGGACGGTGAGCCCTTGCACTTCCAGCCCCATCAGAAGTCCTCCACGGCGTCGGTGCCCACCCGCAGCCGTTCGATGAGCACCACGCCCAGCACGGTGACGATCATCAGCAGCGCGCAGGCGGCGTAGGCGAGTTGCGAGTTGAGTTCGCCCGGCCTGCCGAGCAGCCGGGCGATGGCCACCGGCAGCGTCGGCGCATCGGGCCGGGCCAGGAAGCTGGTAGCGCCGAATTCCCCGAGCGCGACGACGAATCCGAAACCGGCGGCGGCCAGCACCGAGCGCACCGCGAGCGGGAAGTCGATCTCGCGGCGTACCCGCCACGGTCCGGCACCCAGCGTCGCCGCGGCCTGCCGCAGCCGGTCGTCGATGGCCCGCAGCACCGGCAGCACGGTGCGGATCACCAGCGGCGTCACCACCAGCGCCTGCGCGAACGGCACCAGCAGCGGTGAGGTGCGGAGGTCCCCGGGCAGCGAGCCGAGCGTGATCAGGTAGCCGAAGCCGACGGTCACCGCGGACACCCCCAGCGGCAGCATCAGCGCGAGGTCGAGGCTCTCGGCGACGAACCGCCGCCGCACGGCGACGAGCACGAACGAGGCGAGCAGTCCGAGCAGCAGTGCCATCCAGGTGGCGTCCACCGCGGTGCGCACCGAGTTCAGCGCGGCTTCGAGCCCGGTGACCTCCAAGGTTCCGGGCTGCCCGCTGCCCAGCAGCGCGCGGTATCCCGCGAGCCCCCACCCGTCCCGGGTGGACACCGACCGCACCAGCAGCGTGGCGATCGGCGCGAGCAGCGCGCACAGCACGGCACCGGCTAGCCCGACGATCCACCACTCCGCGCCCTGCGGCGGCCGGGCGGTGGTCGCGGGCGCGCGCAGCCGCAGCGCGGTCTCCCGGCGGCGGCGCGCGAGGGTGGCCACGAGCAGCGCGGCGACGACGGCGACCAGCTGGAGCAGGGAGAGCGCCGCGGCGCCGGGCAGGTCCAGCAGTTGCACGGTGCGCAGGTAGATCTCGGTCTCCAAGGTGCGCAGCCGTCCCCCGCCGAGCACCAGCACCACTCCGAAGCTGGTGGCGCTGAACAGGAACACGACGGCCGCCGCCGACCCGATCGCGGGCAGCAGCGCGGGCAGCGTCACCGAGCTGAAGGTGCGCAGTCGTCCGGCGCCGAGCGAGCGCGCGGCGTCCTCCATCCGCCGGTCCACGTGGCTCCACAGCCCGCTGACGGTGCGCGCGACAACGGCGACGTTGAAGAACGCGTTGGCCAGCACGATCGGCAGCACTCCCCCGTCGGCGCCGAACAGCGCCCGGAACGCCATGCCCACGACGATCGTCGGCAGCACGAACGGCACGGTCACCGCGACCCGCAGCAGTCCCTTGCCGGGCACGACGAGCCGGGCGAGCACGTACGCGAGCGGCAGTCCGCAGAGCAGCGCGACGGCGGTGGACGCGGCGGCCTGGCCGAGGGTGAAGCCGACGAGGCGCCAGGTGGACGGCTCGGCCAGCACCGCTCCGACGTCGCCGCGCACGCCGAGCCCGATGATCGCCGCGACCGGCCAGGCGAAGAACACCCCGAGGAAGCCGAGGACGAGCACCGCGGCCAGCGCCACCGGCACCCGGCGCCGGAGTTCGCCGGTCATCCCCGGACCAGCGTCCGCCACTGCTCGACCCACCGGTCCCGGTTGTTCTCCACTTCGTCGGCGGGCAGTTCCCTGGGCCGCGGCGGCAGCGGTGCACTCGCCGTCCACCCCTTCGGCAGCGCGACCCCGTCGAGCGCGGGGTACACGTACATCTGGTCGGCGACCTGGCCTTGGAATTCGGGCGAGAGCAGGAAGTCCACGACTTCTCGCGCCGCCTGCGGGTCCGCGGCGCCGGTGAGCACGCCCGCGTATTCGACCTGCCGGTAGCAGGTGTCGAGCAGCGCCTTGGTGCGCGGCGCTCCGCTGTCGTCGACCTCGGCGGCGGGCGAGGACGCGTAGGACAGCACGATGGGCCGCGGTCCCTGCCCGGTGGATCCGGAGAAGTCCTGGTTGTAGGCCTCTTCCCAGCCGGAGGAGAGCCGCACGCCGTTGGCGTCGAGGGCACGCCAGTAGTCCTGCCAGCCGGGTTCGCCGAAGGCGTCGATGGTGCCGAGCAGGAACGCCAGCCCCGGGGAGGACGTCGTCGGGTCCGGCATCGAGGTGAGGTTCCGGTACCGCGGGTCGGTGAGGTCCTGCAGCGTCGCCGGTTCCGGCAGCCGGTGCGCGGCGAACCAGGCGGGGTCGATGTTGATGCACACGTCGGCGACGTCGATGGCGGTGAGCCGGTCCTGCCCACCCTGGGCGTAGCGCTGGGGTCCGCGGTCGGCCGCGGCGGGCCGGTAGGGGGCGAACACGTCGGAGCGCAGCGCGCGGGAGGCGAAGGTGGAGTCGACGCCGTAGGCGACGTCGCCGAGCGGGGCGGCCTGGGACAGCGCCAGCTTGTTGGTCAGCTCTCCGGCGTCGCCGCTGTTGCGGACTTCCAGGTGGATGCCGCTGCGCTTCTCGAAGTCGGCGAGCAGCGCGGGGTCGGCGACGAACGAGTCGTGCGCGACGAGGGTGACGGTGCGCGCCGCGGTGTCCTCGCCGGAGCTCCCGATGAGCGAACATCCGGTGGTGAGCGCGGCTGCGGCGAGTGCCGCGGCCCAGCGCAGTAAGGGGTTCAACGGTCCTCCCGAGTAGCACACCGGTCTCGGCCACGCGTGCGAACTCGAGCTGATCGCGACACCTCCCTGCGCCGGCATGATCCGGTTCAGGTGCGGACGGTCGAGGGGATTCGCCCCTCCTCTCAGCCCAGCGCGCTGGACTCCCGTGGCGACGGCAGTCTACGTGCCACCACCGGGCCGGGGGTCGACGGTCGCGTTCCGGCCGTCCGACGACCACCATGTGGGCATGACCGAACTGCTGAACGACACCCAGGTCGCCGAGTCGCTGTCCCGCCTGCCGGAGTGGGCCCAGGACGGCACCACGATCGTGCGGAGCGTGGAGTTCGCGAGCTTCCCGCAGGCCATCCAGGCCGTGAACCGGGTCGCGGAGATCGCGGAGAGCGAGAACCACCACCCGGATCTGGACATCCGGTGGCGCACCGTCGTGTTCGCCCTCTCGACGCATTCGGCGGGTGGTCTGACCGCGAAGGACTTCACGCTGGCCGAGGAGATCGACGGGGTGGTCGACGCACTGGCCTGAGCCGCGCCGACCTGGGCCGCGGGCTGCCGTTGCGCGGGGAGCCGGCTCCGCTGCTGCCGCCCCGCCCGGTCAGCGCGTCGGGTGGAGGACGAGTTCGGCGGCTTCGGCGGCGCAGCCCCAGGACAGCGAGACGCCGCAGCCGGAGTGCCCGTAGTCGTGCACGACGGTGGCGCCGCCGAACCGCTCCACTTCGAGGCGGACGGCGTCGCGGCCGGGGCGGAGTCCGACGGTGGCGCCGAGCACTTCGGCCCCGGCGAGCAGCGGTTCGACGTCCGCGCAGCGGCGCAGCACGGCGGCGCCGTCCTCGCGGTCGGGCGTGCGGGACCAGTCCTGCTCGCGCGCGACGCCGCCGAGCACGACGTGGTCGCCGTGCGGCACGTACGAGGTGAACTCGGGGCCTGCGCCGACTTCCACGAAGTACTCGGTGATGCCGGGGTTGCGCACGATGACGTGCTGTCCGCGCACCGGGCGCACCCCGGGGTCGCCGACGAGTTCGTGCGCGCCGACGCCGGTGCAGTTGACGATGCGGTCGGCTTCGCCCGCGGCGTCGGCCAGCGAGGACACCGGGCTGATCAGCAGTTCGCCGCCCGCGGCGAGGAGCCTGCCGGTGAGGTGGTCGAGGTAGCGCGGCATGTCGATCAACGGGAGCGTCGCCCGGTAACCGCTGCGGAATCCGGTGGGCAGCTCGTCGGCGGTGCAGGGGCGCAGGTCGGGCAGCAGCAGCGCTTCGGGCGGCAGCTGGTCGCCGAGGTCGACGCGCGCGGCCATCCGCCCGGTGGCGAGGTGCACCCCGCTGTCCGGGTCGGCCGCGAGCTCGACCAGCCGGTGGTAGGTGTCGGCGACCCACTTGCGCACCCGAGCGGCGGGTTGCAGCAGTGCCGGACCCCAGATCGCGCCGGCGACGGCGGAGGTGGTGTCGGCGGGTGGTTCGTCGGTGCGGACGCGCACCGGCACGCCGGATTCGGCGAGGACCACGGCGGTGCTGAGCCCGATCACCCCGGATCCGATGACCAGAACGGTCCCGTTGGCGGCCATTTCGGCACGCTAGCAGCGTTCCCCGTCGCGCACGGCCTGCTCGGGGCGGGGTTCGCGGGCGCTCGGCGCGGCCCTAGTCCTCGACGATGGTGATCGTTCCGGTGCCGCCGCAGTTGCTGCACCCCTTGCCGTTGCAGTCTCCGCAGATCAGGGTGATGTGCTGCATGCGCACAACGTAAATCGCCTGGTCACGGCGTGCGACTCCGTTGCTCCGGGGTGCGTCGCCGACGGTTCGCGGCGGGCCGCGCTGCGCTACCGGCCCCGCCCGCCTTTCACCCGGACGTGCCCGAGCGGAGGGGGCGGCGGGTCGGAGAATCGCGTTCGCCCGGTGTTCGTCATCGATCGGGGGTCAGCCGATCGCGGTCCGAGGCGAGGAGGACCGGATTCGAGGAGCGGCCGCTTCCCCATCCGACGTCGGTCCCCCGGCGTACCGTTCCGGCCATGGAACGGGTCGATCGCACGAACACGTTCATCGAGGTGGCCGAGGACTGCCCGGTCACCACCGCGACGGTGCCCCCGCTGAACGCCGAGGCGCCGTCGGTCGCCGCGCGCACCTACCGGCTGATCACCGAGCACCCGTACGAGTTCACGTCCGGCGACGTCATCTTCACCGTCTTCGCGGACCGGGCCGCCATCCCGGACGAGGAGCGGGCGGACGCCCGCCGGGAGTTCTTCGCGCGGAGCAGGGCCTGCCTGCGTTCCTCGCCGCTGGGCAAGCGCTACGGCTGGGGCATCCACGCCGACGCCCGCGGCCGCCTGGCCCTGTACGCCGTGGACGGCCCGGAGTACGCGGAGTTCACCTCCGGCCGGCGCACCGGAGAGTCGGGCGAACCGATCACCCGCACCAAGGCGCTGCGCAGCACCCGGGCCTGACCTCCCCGACCCGACCGGCCCGCGCCCTCGGCGAGCGGGCAGGGGGCGCATCCCGGGAGACCGCCCCTGCCCGTGAGCTCAGTCCACGGGGACGACCTCGAGGGTGTTCCGGCGCACGGGCTCGGTCGACATCGTCACCGAATACGGGCTGTCGGAGTACTCGTCGAGGAACGCGGCGTCCACCGCCCGGTTGGTCTCCTCGTCATCAGCGGGAACAGCGGCGAAACGCACGCTCCTCCGCACTCCTCCGGCGGAGATGCGTCCCCGCCCGGTCTCCAGCGCGGGCCCGTACCACTTGCCCCGGGTGCCGTTGAAGGAGCGGATGAAGATCCGACCGCCCACGGGCACCGACCAGATGTCCACGGTCTTCGGGGTGGTGCCGTCGGGCAGGGTCGCTCCGACGGTGGAACAGATCTCCGCGTTGATACAGCCCGGTTCGTCTCCAGTCGGCCCACGTCTCCGCACTCGTGTTCGGCGGCCCTGCGGCCGCGATGTCCGGTTCCGCGTGCCGACTTCCGTGATCGATGCGCCGGGGTGCACGCGTCGGCTCGTGCCCGCACCGGGTCCGGTGGCGGCTCCGCGCGGTGCGCGACACGCGCACCCCGGCGCCGCGCCCCGAGTCGATGCGTCAGATCGTGCCGAAGAAGAACGGAACCAGCTGGGCGACCGCTTCGGCGACCTCCTTCTCGCCGTCGTAGAGCGACATGTGGTTCGCCCCCGCCACGACGTGGAGCGACTTGTCCGCGCTCGCCGCCCGCTCGTGCAAGTCGTCGCTCATCCACTTCGAACCGGCATCGCTGCCCGCGATGAGCAGCAGCGGCTGGGTGAGGAAGACCTCGGCCTCGTGGAAGGCGTCGTAGGTGACGATCTGGCTGAGGCTGCGCGCCGTCATCCAGCCCGGCGCGGCGGGGTGTTCGCAGCGGGGCGTGTGGTAGTACTCCCACGCCTCTTCCAGCTCGGGGTTCGGCGCGTCCTCCCTGTTCATCGGCGCGAGCGGGAACCGGTTGTCCTCGCCCCGCCCGGTGGCGTCGGTGGTCCGCGCTCGGGCGGCCTGGTCCAGCGCCGGTGCCGCATCGGCGGCGGCGACCGAGCCGTCCCAGCCGTTGCGGAACATCTGGCCGACGTTGACCATGCTCACGGTGCCCACGGCCTTGATGCGCGGGTCGTTGATCGCCGCGTTCGCGGTGTACCCGGCTCCGGCACAGACGCCCATCGCGCCGATCCGCTCCTCGTCCACGTACGGCAGGGTGGTCAGGTGGTCGACCACGGCGCTGACGTCTTCGGTGCGGACGTGCGGGTTCTCCAACTGCCGGGGGCTGCCGGTGCTCGCGCCTTGGAACGATGCGTCGTAGGCGACGGTCACGAACCCGTTCTCAGCGAGCTCTCTCGCATAGGTGCCCGCGGTCTGCTCCTTCACACCACCGCCCGGGTGGGAGACGACGATCGCCGGGTACTCCTCGGCCTCGTCGAACTCGGGTGGGAAGTTGATGACCGCGGCCAACGTGGTGCCGTAGCCGTTGCGGGTCTCGATCTCGATGTTCTCGCTCACGATCCTCCTCCGGTGAAACGCCGTGCAGCGCGTCCGGCCGGCTCCCGGCGGACCCGGCTGCACCGGACGCCCTCCACTGTGGGAGCCGTTCGGCGGGTGCGGCAGGTTCGGCCGGAACCCCCTCGACCAGGGCTTCCGGGGTTCCACCAGAGCCTGGATCGGGGCGGCGGGCGCACCTAGCCTCGGGGCATGGCGTCGAAGGACGAGAACGTGCGGGACTTCCTGGCCACCCGACGCGCGAAGATCACACCGGACGTGGCGGGACTGCCCTCGCTCCCCGGCATCCGGCGCGTGCCCGGCCTGCGCCGCGAGGAGGTCGCGATGCTCTCCGGGGTGTCGGTCGACTACTACACCCGGATCGAGAAGGGCGACCTGACCGGCGTGTCCGACGACGTCCTGGATTCCATCGCCCGAGCCCTGCGGTTCACCTCCGACGAGACCGGGTACCTCTACGACCTCGCGCGGACCGCGCGGCGCCCCGCACTCGCCCGCAAGCGGACCAAACCGGCCCGGACGGTTCCGCAACGGGTGCGGCTGCTCATGGACGCCATGCCCCAGACCCCGGTGCTCGCCCACAACAGGTGCCTGGACGTCGTGGCGGCGAACGCCCTCGGCCGAGCCCTGTTCTCCGTCGTCTACGACAGCCCGACGAGGAGCTCCGCGGCCACCCCGCCGAACATGGCGGCGTTCGTCTTCCTCGACCCGGCGGCCGAAGACTTCTACACCGACCTGGACGACGCCGCGAGCGCCTGCGTGCGGATGCTGCGCGTCCAAGCCGGGGCCACGCCGCACGACAAGCAGCTGACCGGGCTCATCGGGGAGCTCTCCACCCGCAGCGAGGACTTCCGCACCCGCTGGGCGGGACACGACGTCGGGCGGCTCCGCGACGGCAGCAAGGCGATCGACCACCGCGAAGTGGGCCACCTCGACCTGGGATTCGAGCAGCTCACGATCGACTCGGCACCGTCGATCGTCCTGTCCGCCTACATCGCGGAGCCTGCTTCGGCGACGGCCGAACGGCTCCAGCTGCTCGCCGCGTGGACCACCGCACCGCCCACCCCGTCCCGGCTGCCCTGACCCGCGCGAGCCGGACCGGGCCGCCACCGGTCAGGGCGCCGCTCGGCCGTCGCGGGACATCCGCAGCAGCGGGTACGGCCGACCTTCGTCGTCGAGCTCGCTGCGCCCGGTGATCGCGAACCTGTGCCGGAGGTAGAACCCGACGGCCTGCGCGTTCTGCTCGTTGACGTCCACGGACATCACCCCGAGCTCGGCCACCGCGTGCGCGAGGAGGGCGCGGCCGACTCCTCGCCCGCGGTGCGCCGCGTCGACGAACAGCATCTCCAGGCTGCCGCCGGACGTGCCCGCGAACCCGACCGGCACGTGCCCGAGCTCGGCGACGCTGATCCGAACCTGCGGGAAGTGTTCCGCGGGCAGGAGTTCCTCGATCTCGGCGCGGTGCCGCGGATCGAGGAACGCGTGGGTGGCGTCGACGGCGCTGCGCCAGATCCGCACGAGGTCCGAGTACTCCTCGGGCCCCGTCGAGTCGCGGATCGTCGGCTCAGCCACGACGACCTGCGCGGTGCAGCGGAGTTCGCCCGGATTCCGATGCGGAGAACCAGGTGCTCAGGCCGCGGAGCACGTGCCGAACCTGCCCGGTGATCCAGCGTGCTCGGTGCGGTGCCAGGACGACCCACACGTCAGCGATGTCCTCCCCAGCCGTGCGCATCCGATGCGGTCTCGTCGTTCGGTTCGCAGCGGAGCGAGCGAGTCGATCCGGCCCCGCGACGTCCGTGGACCTTAGCCGTGCAGCGAGCGTGTTGTCGCCAACGCGTACCCGGCCCGTGCGCCGGACGAGCACGCGCCCGTCGTGTGCGCGAGGTCCTGCCTCCCGGGCCGCGGAGCCGGGAATGCCACGGGTGCGCAGCGAGTTGACGTAACCGAATCCGATTCGGAAAGAAGGACCGTGAGCATGCCGAAGCACGATGCACTCCTGCGCGCCCGCTACGGGGAGCAGCCCACTCCCGCCACGATCTTGTGGAATCAGCAGGTCGAAGCCCTCCTCGCCCACCGCTCGGTGCGGGCCTTCACCGATGAGCCGGTCCCGGAGGGGGCGCTCGAGACGATCGTCGCCGCCGCCCAGTCGGCGTCCACCTCCTCGAACCTGCACCAGTGGAGCGTCGTCGCGATCTCAGAGCCCGAGACCAAGCGCGAGCTGGCGAGGCTCACCCGCAGCGCCCGCACGGACGGCGGCGGCTACGACTTCGTCGCCGACGCCCCGACCGTGCTCCTCTGGGTCGCCGACATGTCGCGCAACCGCGAGATCAGCTCCGCCAGCGGCGGCGACCCCGTCGTCACCGACTACCTGGACGCCTTCCTCATGGCCTCCGTCGACGCGGCCCTGGCCGCCCAGAACGGGATGGTCGCCGCGGAGTCCCTGGGGCTGGGCGGGGTCTACCTCGGCTCGCTGCGCAACCACGCCGAGGAGCTCGCCGAACTCGTCGGCCTTCCGCCGTACGCCTACGTCGTCTTCGGCACGGCCATCGGCATTCCGGACGAGACCCGTCCCAGCGCCGTGCGTCCGCGACCCGCGCAGAGCGTCGTCCTCCACCACGAGAAGTACGAGCACACCGCCCACGAGGAATGGGTGCGCGACTACGAGGCCGCCACCACGGTGTTCAGGGAGGAGAACGGCCTGCGGGACAAGACCTGGGCCGAGGCCGTCGTGATCGGTACCGGTTTCGACTACATGGACGGACGCGAGAACCTGCGCCCGACGCTCCAGCGGCGCGGCTTCGGCCTACGCTGACGCGCGAGCCGATCGACGAAGGAACGAACGAGGATGGCCAGACCGAAGGTGCCGCTGCTGTCGGCAGAGATCATCGCCGACGGCGCGCTCGCGCTCGTCGACACCACCGGGGACATCCAGATGGTCCAGCTGGCGAAGAGCCTCGGCGTCGCCCCGTCCTCGCTCTACGGCCATGTCGGCGGGCGGGGCGACGTCATCGACCTCGCCCGCCGGCGGATGCTCGAACAGATGGGGACCCCCGATGCGCACGACTGGCGCGAAGCCGTCAGCACGCTGCTGCGCGGACTCGCGGGTCTCTACATCAAGCACCGCCGAATCCTCCCGCTGATCTTCGACACCAAGTTCGCCGATGAGCGCTCCATCGCCGCTTACGAGCCGGTTTTCGCCGCCCTCATACGCGGAGGCTTCCCCTTCGACCAGCTGCTCCCGATCATCGGGATGATCGAGTTCCAGGCCTTCGGACTCGCTCAGAGACTGCCCGCGCCGACGATGTCGGACGCCATCCGCGACGCGCTTCCCGCCTATGCGGTCTCCGTCGACAACTGGCGCGACGACTGCGACGTCGCGACCGAACTCGCCGTCTCCGTCCTGGTCGGAGGGTTGGAGAAACTGCGGACGAAATCGGATCGCGGGAGCTGAGACTCCGGAGGCAGGAGCTCACGGCCGGCAATGGCCCGGATCGACCTGCCCCGGCGCTCCGAACCGCGACGCGCTGCGCAGCCGGAGCCGTCCCCGCGGTGGCGAGGCCGACCCCGGCCAGGCTCGTCGCTAGCGGCCTCACACGTTGAAGCGGAACTCGACGACGTCGCCGTCGGCCATGACGTAGTCCTTGCCCTCCATGCGGACCTTGCCGCCGGAGCGCGCGGTGTTCATCGAACCCGCTTCGACCAGGTCGGCGAAGGACACGATCTCGGCCTTGATGAAGCCGCGCTCGAAGTCGGTGTGGATCACGCCGGCGGCCTGCGGGGCGGTCGCGCCCTGCGGGATGGTCCAGGCGCGCGCTTCCTTCGGGCCCGCCGTCAGGTAGGTCTGCAGGCCGAGGGTGTGGAACCCCGCGCGGGCCAGGGCGTGCAGGCCCGGCTCCGGCTGACCGACCGATTCCAGCAGTTCGCGGGCCGATTCCTCGTCGAGCTCGATCAGCTCGGATTCGACCTTGGCGTCGAGGAAGACGGCGTCGCCGGGAGCGACCAGGTCGCGCAGCTCCTGCTTGCGGGCCTCGTCGGAGAGCACGCCTTCGTCGGCGTTGAACACGTACAGGAACGGCTTGGTGGTGAGCAGGTTCAGCTCGCGCAGCTCCGGGATGTCGGCCATCTTCGCGGCGAACAGGGTGGTGCCCTCGTCGAGGACCCGCTTCGCTTCGTTGGCCGCGTCCAGCGCGGGGCGCTTGTCCTTGTGCGTGCGGGCTTCCTTCTCCAACCGCGGCAGCGCCTTGTCCAGGGTCTGCAGGTCGGCGAGGATCAGCTCGGTGTTGATCGTCTCGATGTCGCTGGACGGGTCGACGTTGCCGTCGACGTGCACCACGTCCGGGTCGTCGAACACGCGGATGACCTGGCAGATCGCGTCGGCTTCGCGGATGTTCGCGAGGAACTTGTTGCCGAGGCCCTGGCCTTCGGAGGCGCCCTTCACGATGCCCGCGATGTCGACGAAGGACACGGTGGCGGGCACCAGCTTCTCGGAGCCGTACAGCTCGGCGAGCTCGGCCAGTCGGGGGTCGGGCAACGGCACCACACCCACGTTCGGCTCGATCGTCGCGAACGGGTAGTTCGCCGCGAGCGCGTCGTTGCTGGTGAGGGCGTTGAACAAGGTGGACTTGCCGACGTTGGGCAGCCCGACGATTCCGAGGGTGAGGCTCACGGGCCGTGAGTCTAAGTGGTGCGGGCGGCGATCGGCGCAGGTGGCCCGCACCCGAACCGCGCGCACCCGGTTCGGGTGCGAGCCCGGTTCGGGAGCGAGCCCGGTTCGGGAGCGAGCCCGGTTCGAGTGCGAGACCGGTCCGGACCAAAGACCAGCTCGGGTGCAAGCCCGGTCCGGACGCAAGACCGGTCCGGGTGCCCGGTTCGGACGCAAGACCAGTTCGGGTGCGAGCCCGGTCCGCGGCGCGCCCGGATCGGGCGTCCAGCCGATCGGGGTGACCGCGTCAGTCGTCGTCCTGCTCGCCGTCGCCCTGGTCGTCCTCGCGGTCTTCGTGCTGGTCCCCGTTCTGCTGGTCCCCGTCCCCGTGGTCGTCCGGCTGGTCCCGGTCCTGTTCATCCGGACCCGGCTGATCCCCGTCCTGCTGATCCCCGTCCTGCCGGTCGCCGTCCTGCTGTTCCCCGTCCTGCTGTTCCCCGTCCTGCTGCTCCTGCTGCTCCTGCTGCTGTTGCGGCGGCGGAGCCGGGTCGTCGCAGCCCGCGGTGACGGTGAGCGCGAGGATCGCGCCCGCCGCACCGCCGACGAGCCTGCCGCGGGAACGCATGATCGTGGAGTGAGCCATGACTCCGACATTAAGGAGCAATCCCCCACCTGTCATCCGGCCGCGACGACCCGCTCTCGTCGCGAGGCGAGGGGTGGCGCGACCTCGGCGGTCGTCTCACTGCGGGATCGAGTCCACCGGTGGCCCAGCGGACCACGCCGTCCTCGCGAGAAGACCGCTGAGAACCCGCAGGCGGCCCGGTCGATCAAGGGGCCGGCACGTCAGCGGCTTCGCCGCGGCAACGCAAGATCGGAAGCCGGTGGTCAGGTGTCGAGTTCGATGGTGGAGCCGTTGTCCCGCGACTTCCGGATCCGCAGCCGCACCCCGATGCGCTGGCGCATCTCGTCCACGTGCGAGACGAGGCCGATCACCCGGCCACCGGCGCGCAGCTCGTCGAGGGTGTCCATCACGAGGTCGAGCGTGTTCGCGTCGAGCGTGCCGAAGCCCTCGTCGATGAACAGCGTGTCCAGCAGCGCCCCGCCGGTCTCGGCGGCCACCACGTCGGCGAGGCCGAGGGCCAGCGACAGGGAGGCCATGAACGATTCGCCGCCGGAGAGCGTCTTCGCGGACCGGGTCTGCCCGGAGTAGTCGTCGAGCACGTCGAGCCCGAGCCCGCCGCGGGTGCCGCGCGCGCCCGCGGCGTCGGAGTGCACGAACGAGTAGCGGCCGTCGCTCATCCGCCGCAGCCGCCGGGTGGCGGTGACCGCGACCTCTTCCAGCCGGGCGGCGAGCACGTAGGAGCGCAGCGACATCTTGCGCGCGTTCTGGCCGCGCCCGTTGACGACGTCGGCGAGCGCTTCGAGTTCGGCGTGCTCGGCGAGCGCCGGGCCGAGTTCGTCCCAGGCCGCGCGCAGCCGGGTCGCGAGCTGCCGCACGTCGCGTTCGCGCTGTTCGGCGCGTTGCGCGGTCACGGCGGCGCGTTCGGCGGCTTCGCGGGCGGTGGTGGCGGCTTCGGCGGCGGTGTCCAGCCCGACCTCGGTGTCGGCGTCGATGCCGAAGAGCTCCTCACCGCCGAGCGCGGCCTGCGCGGTGGCGCGCCGCTGTTCGGCGCGGGTGAGGGAATCGGTGAGCTCGCCGCGCCGGGCTTCGTCCCGTTCCGCGCGCAGCGCTTCCTCGACGTCGGTGAAGCCCGCGTCGACGGCCGCGGTCCGCAGCGATGCGCGCTGCTTGGCGAGCCGGGCGTCGGCGTCGTCGCGGGCGGTGCGGGCGGCGACGAGGCGATCGAGCCGCCCGACCTGGTCGAGCAGGTGCGCGCGGTGCGCGTCGATGTCGGCGTGCTCGCCGCGGGCCGCGTCGAGCCGGGCGGCGCGGGCGTCGATCGCGTCGGCGAGACCGGTGCGTTCGGTGCGCGCGGCGGCGATGCGCCGGTCGAGTTCGCCGCGCTGCTCGGTGAGCCGTTGCGCGGCGGAGTCGAGTTCGGCGAGTTCCCGGGTGCGCGCCGGGGTTCGGTCGGCGAGATCGCGCACCGCGTCGCGGTGTTCGGTGGCGGTGGCGGTCTCGGCGGCGAGGTCATCGGTGCCGCGGTCGCCGACGCGGTCCCGCAGCAGTTCGAGGTGCCTGCGCGCCTCGGTCTCGGCCGCGGCGGTGTCGTCCCGGCGGGCTTGGGCGCGTTGTTCGGCCTGCTGGGCGCGTTCCTCGTCCTCGGCTCCGACCGAGTCGTCGACGGCCGAGCGCGGTTCGGGGTGGTCGGCGGAACCGCACACCGGGCACGGGTCGCCCGCGGTGAGCCCGGCGGCGAGTTCGGCGGCCATCCCGGCGAGCCGGCGGTCGCGCAGGTCGAGCACGGTCTCCCGGGCGCGCTGGTGCTCGTCCACGGCGCGGCGGGCGGCTTCGGCGGCCTGGTCGTGGGCCTGCTGCGCGGCGGGCACGGCGCGGGCGGTGCGGAGCAGCTCGGTCAGCTCGTCGACCTTCGCCTCGGCCTGCTCGCGGCGGCTGCCCGCTTCTTTCGCCTCGTCGAGCCGGGTGCGGGCGGCGCTGATCCGGTCGGGCAGCGCGGCCTGCTGCTCGTCCAGCTCGGCGATGGCGCGTTCGTCGGCGTCGATGCCGCGGTCGAGTTCGGCGAGCCGGGCGCGGTCGGTGTCCTGCTTGCGGGCTTCGGGGAGCAGTTCGGCGAGCGCGCCCGCGCGTTCCCGGTGTGCACCGGAGCGCCTGCGCAGGTCGTCGAGCGGCGCGTCCGGGGCGGGGCAGCCGGTTTCGGCGTGCGCCGCTTCGCGGGCGGCCCGGTCGAGTTCGGTCTCGGCTTCGGTGACGGCGCGGCGCGCGGTGAGCACCGGCAGGACCCGCTGGGCGGCGTCGAGTTCGGCGCGCCACCGCTCGTGCTCGGCGCGCCGCGCGTCGAGTTCGGCGAGTTCGGCGTGGGCGCTGCGGACTCGGTGCACCTTGTCGGCGAGTTGGCGGCGGGCGGTGAGCTCCCGTTCCGCGGCGTCGCGCCGGGTGCCGAGTTCGGCGTGCTGCCGCCGGGCCTCGTCGAGTTCGGCGGCGAGGTGCTTCTCCCAGCTCTCCAGCCAGTGCCGCTCGTCGGCGCCGTCCTCGGGGTCCTGCCCGATGACCTGGGCGGTGCGGGCGAGCAGTTCGCGGACCTGCTGCTGGTGGGCGTCGACTTCGCGGCCGCGTTCCCGGCGGTGGTCGACGAACCACTGCTCGACGTCGGCGAACCGCTGGGTGCCGAACAGCTTCTCCAGCAGCTTCTCGCGTTCGGTGGTCTCGGCGCGCAGGAAGTTCGCGAACTCGCCCTGCGGCAGCAGCACGACCTTCGTGAACTGGTCGACGCTCATCCCGAGCAGCCGCTGCACGCTGCGGTTGACCTCGTCGATGCGACTGGAACCTTCGGAGGGCGCGTCGCCGGGGGCGTCGTCGATCCAGGTCAGCGAGGCCTTGGCGTTGCGGGTCGTGGTGCCTTCGCCGCGCTTCTTGCGCTGGTCGTACTTGGGACTGCGCACGATGCGCAGCCGGTGGCCCTGCACGGTCAGCTCCAGTTCGACGGAGGTGACCACGTCGTCGGCGGCGGTGTCGCAGCGCAGCTGCTTGACCTGTTCGCGGGCGCCGGGGACCGCGCCGTAGAGGGCGAAGCAGATGGCGTCGAGCAGGCTGGTCTTGCCCGCGCCGGTGTCGCCGTGCAGCAGGAACAGCCCGTCGGTGCCGAGCGCGTCGAAGTCGACGTCGACCCGGTCCCGGTAGGGGCCGAACGCGGTGATCGTGAGCTGGTGCAGCCTCATTCCCGCACCTCCGCGACCTGCACGGCGTGCAGCGCTTCGGCGAGCAGCGCGCGTTCGCCGCCGGTGGGTTCGGTGCCGCGGCAGTCGGCGACGAACCCGTCGGCGATGGCGATGTCGTCCCGCCCGCGCACCGCTTCGGAGTAGCGCAGTTCCGCGGTGGCGCGCCCGTTCTCCGGCTGCCATTCGAGGTGCACCGCGTGCGGGAACCGCTCCTGCAGGGCGCGCATCCCGTCCACCGGCCGCACGTCGTCGGTGAGCGTCGCGGACAGGAAGCAGTCCTCGTACTCGGCGTACTCGGGTTCGGCGAGCAGCGCTTCGAGCCGGCCGCGGACGGTCGCGAGCGCGCGCGGCACGGGCAGTTCGTGGCGGCGCACCTCGTGGAGCCCGTCGGCGTCGAGGTCGACGAGCCACGCGGACTTCCGCTGCCGCGCCTCGGAGAACGAGTAGGCGAGCGGGCTGCCGGAGTAGCGCAGGTGCTCGGCGAGGGTCTGCGGCCCGTGCAGGTGGCCGAGCGCGACGTAGTCGACGCCGTCGAAGACCGCGCCGGGCACGGTGTCGACGCCGCCGACGGCGATGGGCCGTTCGGATTCGCTGGCGTCGCCGCCGACGACGAAGGCGTGCGCGAGCACCACGGACCGGGTTCCGGCGGGCCGGCCCGCGAGGTCGGCGCGGACGCGGTTCATCGCTTCGGCGAGCACCGGTTCGTGCCCGCGGCCCCGGACCGGTGCCGCGCCGGGCACGTCGGGCGACGAGTCGAGGACCTGGCGCGCCGGATCCGGTTCCAGGTAGGGGATTCCGTAGAAGGCGACGGGCCCGTGCTCGTCGTCGAGCAGCACGGGTTCGTGCAGCCGGGAGATGCGGGTGCGCAGGTGCAGTCCACCGGCGGCGGCGAACTCGCCGAAGGCGCCGACGCGGGCGGCGGAGTCGTGGTTGCCAGGGGTGACGACGAGTCGCGCCCCGGCCGCGCGGAGTGCGCCGAACACGCGCACGCAGGTCTCCACGGCCTCGCCGGAGGGCACGGCGCGGTCGTAGAGGTCGCCGGCGACGACGACCACGTCGACGTCTTCGGCGGTGACCAGGTCGGCGAGCCCGGTGAGGACCGCTTCCTGCTCGGCGAGCAGGTCGCGGCCGTGGAACGTCCGTCCCACGTGCCAGTCGGAGGTGTGCAGCACCCGCATGGCGGTCAAGTTACCGAACGCCTCCGACTCCGATCGCGCTGCGTCGAGGCCGTCGGGACGCGGCCCGCGACATCGTCTTCGCAGGTGATCGACA
The DNA here is from genome assembly GCF_040643635.1 of Saccharopolyspora sp. NPDC047091. Classification (NCBI taxonomy): domain Bacteria; kingdom Bacillati; phylum Actinomycetota; class Actinomycetes; order Pseudonocardiales; family Pseudonocardiaceae; genus Saccharopolyspora; species Saccharopolyspora sp. NPDC047091. The sequence goes on along the minus strand of NZ_JBEYUS010000030.1, from coordinate 2,458 downwards.
CCGCGCCGGACTCGCGGCGGGTCTCCCGGCGGACCGGCGGACCGTTGCGCCGACACGCGGACGGCGAGTCTGACATGCGTTCCTGCCAGGGAAAACGCGCCGGTTCGGGCCGATCAGGTGGTGCTCGACCCGATCGGAACCGGATCACCGGCCGGATGCGGAATGATCAGCCCCGTTCCCGGCCGAGAGGAGATCGCCATGGGCGTGCTGATCGCCGTCGTGATCGTGCTGGTGCTGCTGTTCGCGGCCGCGCTGGTGCTGATCTGGCGGCTCTACACGGATTCCGCGCACCGCGCCGACGAGGCGCTGCGGATGGTGGAGGCCGAACGCGCCCGCACCGTGGAGCAGCAGGCGGCGCTGCGCCGGTACGAGGTGGCGTTCGCGTCCATCACCGGCCGCGGGGAGCTGGGCGAGCAGGTGCTGGTCGAGACGGCGAAGTCGCTGGGGCTGCGGGAAGGCGTGCACTTCAGCGTGCAGACCGACCTGGCTGGGGGCGGCGCGGCGCGGCCGGACCTGGTGCTCGCCGTCGGCGGCGGCAGGCAGGTGCCGGTGGACGCGAAGGCGAGCCTCGCGGTGTGGGCGGAGGCGATGGAGACCGACGACCCGCAGGAACGCGGCGATGCGCTGCGGGTGCACGTGCGCAACATCCGCTCGCGGGCGGCGGAGCTGTCCGGGAAGGGCTACCAGCGCTGGGCGGACGCGATCTACGGAACGATCATGTTCGTGCCGTCCGACGCGGCGGTGGTGACCGCGCTGGACACCGACCCGAGCCTGCTGTCCTGGCTGCTGGACAAGCGGGTCTTCCTGTGTGGCCCCACGGGTTTCGCGGTGCTGGCCTCGGCGGCGCTGTTCGCGGCGACCGAGCGCACCATCGCCGAGGACATCGAGCAGGTGCGGTCGCAGGCGGTGCGCGCGCAGCGGGCCGCGTCCGGCGCGGTGGAGGCGGTGAACCTGTCCAGCACGCACCTGCAGCGCTTCGTCTCCGCCCGCCGCCGCGAGCTGGACGCGCTGGAGTCGTTCCGCGGCGCGGTGCAGCCGCTGGCGGAGGGTGCGGGCGGTGCCGCGTCGATCGGCACCGTGCGCCGCGAGGAGGAGGGGCTGGTGGGCAGCGACCCGGCCGAGAACTGAGGCCCGATCAGACGTGGGTGGCGAGGAACTCGTCGATCGCGTCCACGATCATCGGCACGCTCGGGCCCGGGGTGAAGCCGTGGTCGAAGTCGTCGTACGGGTGCAGCGACACGTCCACGCCGAGTTCGCGCAGTTCGGCCGCGAAGTTGAGGCTCTGCGCGATCGGCACCAGCGAGTCCTTGGTGCCGTGCTGGATGAGGAACGGCGGTTCGGCGCCGGAGAGGTTGCGGACGGGGCTGGCCGCGGCCGCGTGTTGCGGGCATTCGCTCGGCATGCAGCCGAGGTACTTGCGCACCGTCCGGCGCGAGTAGTCCGACAGCTGCGGGGTGGCCAGTTCCGCTTCGGCACTCAGGTCCGTGGGCCCGAACCAGTCGATCACCGCGCGGATGCCGGTGAGCCCGCCACCGGGTTCGCCGGGGTCGTCGGTGACCGCGCCGAGCTGCGAGACCAGCAGCCCGCCCGCGGAGGCGCCCCACAGGACCACGCGGTCGGCGTCCAAGCTCCACGCGCCCGCGTGCGACTGCAACCAGCGGACCGCGTCCGCGACGTCCTCGACCTGCGCGGGTGCGGGGCCGAGATCGCTGAGCCGGTAGTCCACTGTGGCCACCGCGAAACCGCGGCTGAGCATCCGTTCGGCCGCGAGCGATTCGGCGGCGCCGCCGACGGCCAGGTGCCCGTCGAGCGCCCGGTCGCCCGCGTCCCAGCCGCCGCCGTGCGCGTACACCACCAGCGGGTGCGGCCCGGATCCTTCGGGCAGGAACAGATCCAGCGCCAGCGGCCCGGACGCGCGCGTCGCGTACACCTGACCGGGGACGACGCGCGCCGCGCCGAGGTCGGCGGCGGCCGCGCCGATCAGGGTGCCGCTGCCGGAACCGGCGGAGACGGCGCAGCCCGCGGTCACGGCCAGCACCGCCGTGCCGGCCAGCACCGCGCGCCAGATCCGCCGTGCCGAGCCCATGCCGCCCTCCCGGAGCCGTTGGCTCCGTCCACCGGCGCCGACCGCAGAGGACCTTAACAAGCAACTCACTCGTTCGAGTGGCACTAGTACCAGTCGCAGCGAGACCGAACACCCGACGGCACCGGACGAACGGACCGTTCACCCGACGCAGCAACACCGGCGCAGCAACACACCGGCACCCCACCACCGACCCGCGACCCACAACAGCGAATCCGGGTCCTTCCCGTCAGCGGCGAAGCCGCTGAGCAGCGACCACCCGAGCAACCGGCACACCCGGTGCACGTGGTGGTGCACCGCGGCAAGCGACACGACTTGGGAAATCCTGGCGGTTTTCCCACCACCTGGGGAATCGCGTCCCAGGCGCGCTTCGAC